>NZ_WRFL01000062.1:0-12932 GCF_009778815.1 Candidatus Bathycorpusculum sp. | reverse complement strand
TTTTGTTGTCTAGGTAGGCCTTTTCGCGTTAAGTTTTGTTGTCTAGGTAGGCCTTTTCGCGTTAAGTTTTGTTGTCTAGGTAGGCCTTTTCGCGTTAAGTTTTGTTGTCTAGGTAGGCCTTTTGTTTTAGGAGTTCTTTTTGTACTTCTGTGGCTTTGACGGTTCGGGGTGTTTGGTTGTTTTTTGTGGCTATGGCGGCGCATACTCCGGCGGCGTGTCCGGTTGCTATGCATACGGGTATGGTGCGATAAGATGCGTTTGCGCCATGGGTTCCTGATATGCATCGTCCTGCGACTAGGAGATTTTCGGGTTTTTTAGGAATCAAGCATCTCAGGGGAATTTCGTAGGCTTGGCCAGCTTTAATTTTTTTCACTATGGTGCCTTTGCCGTGGGGGTTGTGTATATCTATAGGGTAGCTGCCAAGGGCAATGCCATCACTAAATTTTTGGGCTTGTAAAACATCTTTTGTGGTTAGTTGATATTCGCCTATAATTCGTCGTGTTTCTCGTGTACCCACTATGGCACCGCTTTGTTGTACATAGGTTTGTTCAAAGCCGGGTACATAGCGACGCAGAAATCGTGTTAATTCTGTGATTTGTCGGTGGCCTTCAAGGGTTGCGTGTGTTAGATCCCAAACATCGGTGCCAGAGGTGTTGAGAATACGTGTGCTGTTCACCAGAACCTCAGAGTTATGTGCTCCGCCAAAGAGCAAAATGTTTTCCCGCGGAATTTCTAGTTCGCCTTGGTTTTTGGCTTTTTGCATCAATGCCTCCAATCCTCGTACTCCGCGCCATTGATCAGGGTGTTCCATCACATAGCGTTTAAACGGCTCAAAGTTAAATCCATTCAAAAGAAACATCAATGACATCGGTTGGACTCTTTGGTCTGGGTTTCGGCCCATCTCATAGGGTGCACCTGCATAAGCGGCCACATCGCCATCGCCTGTGCAGTCAATTATAACTTTTGCTTTAGCAACAACAGGACCGGATTTAGTTTCAAAAATCACGCCTTGTATAGTTGTGTTGTCACAGAGTGCGTCGCTGGCAAATGCATAGAACAATAGTTCCACACCTGCTTCCTCAAGCATTCTCAAGGTTACTTGTTTAAAGATTTCTGGATCAAAGGGCACCATAAATCCTGTAGAGGGGGAAGGCGCAACTGCGCCATTGGCCAAAATCAATCGTTCTACCAGCTCAGATAGGACACCGCCTATGATGGGGGTGCCTTCTCCGTGGTCGAGGGGAAAAAGTGTAAGCGCCTTGGGTTGGGTTAGGGGTTGGTTGGAAGAGGTGTAGTAGGAGGCCATAGTTAGAACCAGCCCAGCAGTTGCACAACCTCCTAAAAATCCATACTGTTCCACAAGCAGTACCTTTGCACCCGTTTGAGCTGCACCCATAGCCGATCCGATTCCAGCAGGTCCTCCACCCACTACTAGCACATCGGTCTCAGCCATCACCTTGGCATGCCGCGGCGGCAACAAAACAGTAGATACGGCGCGTTTAGCTATTGGCATCTCACTCACACCAATCCAGCTTCTGAGGCAGGGATGGAGGTGGTTGGTTGGGTTTTATTTTTGTGCTCACCTTGGAGTAAATCAAGCGCTAATCCATTATTTTCTGCGGCCAGCATCTTTAGGTTGGGTATGAGCTGTTGGATATGGGTTTTTGTGGTACTGCGATCATCCCAGGCTTTGTCGATATAGGCATTAATCAACCCGGAATCCACTCGGTTAAGCGGCGGCATAGGAACCTGCAAATTATCAAGTAATCCGCTGACTTTGGATGCATAGGGCAAAGCCACAAATGGTACTCCTTGTAGTGCTGAAAAAATTAAAAAATGAAGCCGCATGCCAATTGCGAAGCTAAAGTGCTTCATAATTGTGAGCAGCTGCCCAGGAGAGTAATCTCCCTTTAGGACCCAGGCATGTTGAGGCTGAAGCATCTTGGATATGACCGCATGTGAGTGCTGTACATCAAAAACCGCACGTTCCATGGGAACAAAAATTACATCGGCATCCAGACGGCTAATAACAAAATCAGCCGCATTAGCAAGTAATCCATGATAAAAGTTGGGATCAATATCAGGTGCGGCAGGTCCAGGTTCACGCACCGAGATTCCCACCAAGGTTCGTTGTCCATGCACCTGTTCTAGCTTTAGCGCATTTTTAGGTAAAGCTTCGGGGGTTAGCAGAAAAGCAGGATCTGCAGTCACCAGGATTGGATTGTCTACCCCGATGTCTTCAAAGATTTTTTTTGCTTCCCGATCCCGAACCGTTATCCCATCAACTTTGCTTAGAACTTCTTTGATGCGTTTTCGAGAGTTTTCGTTATTAAGTGGACCGGCTCCAACAGCATAAACCATTGTTGGCACATCGTTTTGTTGGGCAATCTCGAGTTCACGTAAATAAGCATCGGCTTCTTTATCAAAAAAAATACCGCCGCCACCCAATATGAAGAGATCAAGCGACTCGATTTTAGGGGTGATTTCAACTCTTGTTAGATCGCGAACATCCACAACGTGCTCTACTTGATGTCTTGTTTGGGTATCGGTTATGCTTCGACTAAAAACTGTGAGCTCAACATCAACAGCACTTCGTAGCTGAGTTATAATGCTTTGCAATATGGCTTCATCACCCATATTAAATCCACCATAAGAACCTGAGATGCCCACTTTGTAGGTTACCAAAAAATTCTGCCTCTTAACGTTAGAGATGAAAGTTTGGAGGTATGGTGTTTTGCTGTTGGGTTTGCACAATCACATATTTTTAAAAGCGGTCATCCGTCACAGGGCTAATGTATAGCCAGCGTCTTTTAGGAGGTGTATGCGTGCCTGAAACAAACATTTCAGAAAAATTGCAAAAATTTGGGGAGACCTGTCAGGACTATAAAGATACTATCATGGAGCAGTTCAAGGATTTAGAGGTTGAAGTCAAGGATTGGACCTTTGCCGTTGGAAAAAATGATAAGGAATATACTGTGGAGGTTAACCTTAAATTGGGCATTCACTCAAAGAAAAACTAAGGATCCGCCCTTTTTTAGGGCAGAGTTTGATTCCAGTAATAGAGTTTATTGTAGCATTCTTTAGAGTATGCGGGATCATCATAGACTATATCCAGACCCAAGCCATACTCTGCAAGCAGTTTATCGAGGTTTTCATGAATTAGCGCGGTTTTGTCATCGGGTTGCCATATGCCCCAGATTTTCTCATCATTATCACGCAGAGCGGCACCATAATCTTTAGGGAGAACTAGTGCTACTTGAGCCTGAGCAGAGGTGGGTGCTCTTTTGGTGACCACTTGATTCCAGAAGCGCTCCATAGCCTCAAAATGCTCTTGGGTTAGAATACCGTAGGGGTTATCGGGGTCATAGTAGGGCCAATTAAATATGGTGATGTATTTGGCTCCTGCATCGTAGGATGCAACCAGTTGATCATAGATGTTGTCTGCACTATCAATGTAGGGCGGTTCTCTATACTTCCAAGTTATAATGGTTCCCCAGTCCTTGTCTTGGAGGTTTGCCGCCCCGCGTACCATTGAGAGGTGTTGGTTGACGCTGTTGTTCCAGCCTAACTGGGCTAGCATTACGCTATAGCCGCCAAGATAGTTAAACCAATACAGAGTATAATCGGAGGTGAAGGTGGTTATGTTGCTGGCTTTGAGATTTGTATGTCCAGGGTTTGCTTGGAGAATCCAGCTAAACCATTGAGCTTCAAGGCTATAGTTATCGGGAAAATCGTTAGATTCTTTGATTGATTGGAGTTTCTCTCGAATCTGAGCGGTAAAGGTTCCAAATGCATGGTTGTTTGTTTTTAATTCTTCTTCCCAATTCCAATCAATCATCATCCCGCCGGGTTCATCATCATAGTATACGCCCAAAAATTTGGTTCCATAAGCGTCTTTGGCTTCATTTAGAATTTTGAGACGTTGTTGCCAGGTCTCTCGGTTGTGGCTGCCCAGGTTTACAATAATATCTAAGTCAGCATCGGTGGCGTAATCGAGGATTTCCATAACTGCGGTTTGATTTGTGCAGAGACGGTTTTGGCCGGCATTTAAAATAAAGAGGTTGGTGTAGGTTTTGGTTTTATCGATGAGTATTTTTGCCTGCTCGACGGTTTCGCCGCAAAATGCAATCCCAAAGTATACGGGTTCTTTGACTATTGTTTGGTTGCTGCTTTGGGTGTAGAAAACCAATAAAACGGTTGATGAAATCAACAACACAAGAATTAAAATTATTGAGAATAGGTGGATTTGTTTCATCTGCCCATGCGTCCTGCTGAAACATTTCTAAGATGCATATGGATTGATTGAATATAAGTGTGCTGAACCAAAACAGATAAAAATAGGCTGCATTATCTTTGTTGCGAACTCTAAGAGGATTCATGTATGCCATCTGAAATCTTTGATGTTGACAAATTTGTAGCTATGAGCGCCAAAGCAAAACACTGCCATGTAAAACGGCTAAAAGACGGCGTTAAACTCAAGTTGCGTACCCCAAGTCAGCTCTACACCCTAAAAATTGAAACACTAAGAGCTGACGAAATAATAAAGAAACTTCAATGCGCAATTAAAGAAGAAGAAAAAGACTAACCATCTTTTCTTCAAGCAATTTTTCTTCAACCCAAACAAGTCAAAGGTTATTACATAGCTAATCTATAGCATACTCTAATTGTGAGATGTATGGAGTCAAAAACAAAGCAACACCGACCTCACAGGCGCTATCTAAGTCTTGTTTTAGCAATAACCATTTTTGCTCTCATAGCATCAATAATTATTTTTGTTCCCCTCCTACAGAATAACTCAGTACCAGATGAACCCACACCCGATAACAGTAACATCGCTAATCCAGTTAATGAGCCTGAAACTCCCCGTGAACTACCCACAGTATCTCCAAGTCCTAATGACACAACAGAACAAAATTCGAACACAAATACGGCGGCGGGGAATACGTCAGAAAATACTCAAAGTAATCCAGCGACCGAGTCAAATTGGGCGCTTAATATGATTAATGCACCTGCGGCATGGTCTGAAAGCACGGGCGCAGGGGTCAAGATTGCAATTTTAGACACCGGCGTTGGTCCGATTGATGATGTAAAAGTTTATGGTGGTTATAACTTTGTTGACAACAACGAAGATACCACAGATCGACGGGGTCATGGTACAATGGTCGCCTCAATAATTGCCGCTACGCATACAAACTCAAAAACAGGTCTTAAGGGCGTAGCTCCCGATGCAAAAATATATGCGGTAAAAATCATAGATGACCAAGGGAATATGAATATAAACCGTGCAGTCGCGGGTGTGCGATGGGCAATAGATAATGATATGCAGATTATATCAATGAGTTGGTGTATTAACGATGGAAATTATGCACTTCGACAAGTTTTGGCTGAGGCATACAATAAAGGAATTTTGCTGGTAGCTGCAGCAGGAAACTCTGGTCAAATAGCCTATGGTGTTGGGTGTCCAGCAGAGTATGATACAACGATTGCTGTAACAGCTGTAAAAGAAAGTACCCGTCAACTTGAAGAAGCATGCTCAGGGCCACAAATTGAACTCTCAGCTCCTGGAGAAAAAGTATGGGTCATCGGACTGGACAATACACTTTACACTAACAAAGGAACATCTTTTGCAACAGCCTATATTACCGGTACAGCCGCATTAGTTTGGGCTAAAAACCCCACATTAACCAATATAGAAGTAAGAAACATTCTATGTCAAACAGCAACGGATCTGCAACCCAACGATGGCTTAAATCGAGACATATATTTTGGTTATGGCTTAGTTAACGCGGCTACCGCAGTTCAAATAACCCCAAATAGCCCCCAACCATAAAATCAAAGGGCATATGAAACGCTAATTCAACAATAAACATTAGATATTTAGCACTGAAGGGTCTCAAGTTGCTGATAGGCAGTTATAAAATTAAAATGCCATGGCCAGACGTTCATTGACAAATATTAATCAATCGATAATTTTATACAAGGCTACTTATGCAATCTCACCAAATAACTGATAACTAGCTATCTTAGCGTTAAGCTATCTAAATTGCCCGTTAAGTCTAAAAAAGAAAATACAAACGTTCACTAGTTTAGCAAGGTGTTTGGAAACAGAAAAACTTCCCATACGGAGGTTAATCTAAAATACGGTTATTATCAAACTGTCGCTGGTTCAACATAAAATTAACATTAACACTTCTTGGATGAGTTGTTGCCGTAAAATTGGTGAGAGACACTCGATTAAAATAATTTATGTATGGTTAAAATTGAAATAAAAAAAAGAAAAGAAAGGGGTTGATTTAGCTTGCGATTCTTCGGCGTAGGGTAATGGCTAGGAATGCTGCCACTGCACCTATGGCCAAAGCAACGATTGCAATAACAACGCCTGTTGTTGCCCATGTTGAGGCTTCGGTGGTATCTGCTGTGTCACCTTTTGGACCTGTGTCACCTTTTACACCTGTGTCACCTTTTACACCTGGTTCGCCTTGTGGACCTCTTGCGCCTGCGTCACCTTTTGGACCTTGAGAGCCAGAGCCACCAGAGCCAGAACCTGATGCGCCTGTGTCACCTTTTGGACCTTGATCGCCTTTCTCGCCTTGTGGACCTTGTGGACCTTGTGGACCTTGTGTGCCTTCTGCTTTAGAGATTACTTCGAATTTGCCTTCATAGGGTACAACATCGTTTGCGTCTTTCATGTGTGCGTTCCATGTCCAATTGCCGATTGGTGCATCTGCGGTAAGTTCAAAGGTAGTGCCGACAATCAAACCAGCACCTACACCAGAGTCAATAACTGGATAGTTGTATAGACCTGTTACTTCACTAAGTTTCCAGTTACTTTCGTGGATATATACTGTTTTCCAGAGTAAACCGTTGCAGTCATAGATTTCGATGTAGCCGCTTGGGGTTGCTGTGCTTACTAGTTGGAAGCTACCTTTGTCGCCTTGAGCATATTTAGCAGCGCCGGTTGTGATTGTAAGGTCTAGGTTTACTACGTTCAAGTTTGCTTTAGCGGTTACCAAGTTGCTTGATTGTGTGCCGTTAACGACGTATTCGCCAATCTTGAAGTTAGCTGGAATCTGGTACAGGAGTGAAAAGCGACCGTTTGCATCGGTAACTACGCCAGGGATAGTAGTAACTAGTGCGTTGGTAGATGCATTGCGAATAGTTAGATCAACTGAGTCGTTGTTTATAAAGCAAGTACCAGTAATGTTAACAAAGGAGTCTCTTATTGTAGTTGAAGGTGTTACAGTAAGCATAGTGGTTTCTACTACTTTTATGGTTGTCTCTGCCTCTAGACCAGAAATGTTAGTTACGATAACTACTTTGTATTCACCGACTGGAAGTGTTGGTACGACAACTGGAATGCCAGCAATTAGATTTGCAGTGTCTTTGAATGATGCAACTAGACGACCATTTACGGTAATGTTAGCACTAACTGGTAGAACTGATGCGAATATAGTGGAACCATCGAACCGATCAAAGTCAACACCTTTAACGGTTATAGTTTGGCCGGATTTGACTTCATAGGGTGCTAATGCTTCAGGACGTGCAAAACCAAAGATAGTTGTTGCAGTTAAGCCATTGTAAGTGTCCTCTGCTATGAGAGTATATGCACCATATCCTATGCCTGCTGGAACAGAGGGGAGGGTAATTTTGAATTCGCCTGTGATAGGATCGACTACAATGCTACCTGCGAGGGATTGACGTACTGTACTGCCTTCAGCCATAAGATAGAGGTTAACGATGTTATTGTCAATTCGAGTAAAGTTTTCACCAGTAATTGTTACTGGTTTACCGGGTGTAGCGACAATTGGCTTAGACTCAACGCCTGGTAGACCTGTTAACACAAATGTTGCGTCATCTTGTATACCCGCGGAATCTGTTGCGTCAACGGTTATGCTTGTTGGTACTGTTGCAGCTTCTTGTGGAACATAAAAGCCAGTATTAAAGGCGCCTTTGCTCTTTGTTTCTGTGAGATTTAGACCGCTAACTACTACGGTATTGCCGAATTTGATAGTTACTGTTGCGTCTTTGCTGTTAGTAAATCCGCGTCCTTCTACTGCAACGTATATGCCTGTGGGGCCTTTTTCGGGTGTAATTGTAAGTACTGGACCAATAGTAAATGATGCGGTAGCTGAGTTAGCTGTTGGTATAACACTGTCCTTTGCTGTGACAGTATATGGACCATCAGGTAAGTCAGGTACGAGGAATTTTGCCTCAAACGAACCTGTTCCATTTGTACGAACGTTATCTGTTGCTATTATGATGTTTATGCCGCCAAAGTCAGCTATAATTCTGTTTGCATTGTTGGTAGCTGAAGCTGAGAAACCATGGCCAGTTATTGTTACCTCGTCGCTTACAAGGCCTTTGGTTTTACTCAAGGTAATGCTGGGCACAACTGTGAAAGTTTTGGCCATAGATGCTGCTGAGGAGCTGCCGCCAGATTCTAGTTGTTCTACTGCAAAGACAGTGTGGGTGCCTGCAGTAGCAGATGGAACGATAAAGGTTAACTCATAATCCTTATCTTCTGTAGTTAATTTTACCGAACCTAGTTCTTGGCCACCGATACTATCCCAGTAGAGAACTACTGTAGCGCCTTGGTACTCAACCGTACCAGTAACAGTAACTTCAGTACCGACTGAACCGGTGTATGTATCTAAGTCTAATGAGAGTATTGCTGATGCTTGTGGAATTGCTACTAGTGCTGTAGATGCAAGTAATAGCATTATGGTTAGGGCTGCGAATAGCTTGTTTTTTGATTTGTATGTATTCATTTTTTTATTCTTCCTATTTTATGGTAACTTGGTAGTGTAACCAGTACTTATAGTTACTGCAAACACAAGACAACCGCTAACTCTAAAAGTACACATTTCCCTACACCTTTAACGAAATGTGCATAAAAACCTAAAAATATCCAACAAGCTAAACTATCAAAAGAGGCTTAGTTGACAAATTCCAGAACAATCATACCTTTTAAGAGATCACATTTCTGGAGTTTATAATCAAAGCCTTGCATTATACCCTCAATGAAACGTGCAAGCATCTGAGTTGCCTCCTCAGATAACACCGCAGAAACACAACGCACACGCGTAATTGCGCCGAAACGTTTCACTTCAATTTCACTTAAATCCCAACGACTAACTTCCAAAAAAGTTTTCAACGACTTTACCGGATCATCAAAACGTTCTTTTAGATATTTACCATGCCATTTGCCACTCTCAAACCACACGTCTGCAAGAGAAGCCTTTTTCTCCTTTAGGGCAACATTGGTTAAAAAATTCAAAACATCCAAAGGCACAAAAACACCACCCAGAATTCTTTGAGCATACAAAACTTCAAAGAACTGACCCAGCTGCTTAAGATCATAACCTGCAGTGGATACTTTTACAGCTTGAGATAGGGCCTCTTCTACAAATTTGGTGATTGTCTCTCCACGACTCTTGGAAGCTTTGGTAATCTCTTCAAGAAGATCACTGGTAACATAGACTAATTTTTTATCCTTACGCTGCTGCACCATTACCCACCACTGCTCCGCACTGCATCTAACCGAATTATACCCCGAGAAATCTCCTTAACTCCAAACTGATACCCAAACCGCTCCAACGCACCCATCAAAAAAGAAGCAAAAAATAAAGTATAGGCCTCAGTAAAACGCGGGCTTGTAACCTTTACAAACAATTTACCATCAACTAACCTAAAATCAAACTCGGGGGCATTCCAAGTAAAAACTAGTAAATCATCTCTAAACTGAGCAAAAGAAAAAGAACCACTCCCCGTAACGTACCGAGAAGCAAACCAAATACCTGAGTCACGCCAGCTTTTAAGAGCCTCAGCCTTATCTGTTTTATACGCTATATCGGCCATTTCATACCATAATCGCTCTAGACCTAAAACAAAACCGGCACATTTTGCCATTTCCAAAACTTTACGCTCTTCAACCACACGCTTCAAACTAAAATTCAAATTATCCGCAACTAGTGCCAACTCAAAAAGATCGTTAACTAGATCAAACAGACTACAGCCCTGTGACTTTGCAAGCTCAGACATACGATCTAACAAATCCTCTCGGGCAACAAAAGTTTTCCGACGAACCGTACCAGTAACAGCCGAAACAACAGGCGATTTCATTGTTACAGATCAACCTATATCTGAATAGAATTCCTACACTCCGACATTAAGCTTACCTATAACAAATACAAACGCTAACTTAAACGTTAATAGATAACAGTCTAATCAGCACTGAGACAATGATACACGCCAATCTAGACACACATGTGAACACCCACCACAATAGCCCACTATAACCGCCTAAGATAAGAAAAGACAACATCATAAAACACCTAGAAACCAAACCAACCAACAGCATCAGCAAGACACTGCACACTATTGATGATCAAATAATGTCGTTGATACCCACCGCTTTTCGAAAAATCACGAAGCTTATATAACCATACAACACAAAAAACAAGACCTACTACAACCAGTCAGTTAAATACCCAAATAGAAATTATGTGAGGACTGAGGACTACAAATACTCAAAAACAAAAAACAAAACAAGTGTATAGCAACGCTTTAACTATCAAGTTATCCACTAAAGTTATGCAAAAGGTTTTCTGTTTTCCCAAACCGCTACCGATCAGTTTTATTTACGTTTTTTTGGCGGCTTCAAACTCTTTTTTTGAAAACAGCTAAGATAAAGTAATCGTCTAAGAGACAGACAACAGCTTTCCTATGGCGATAGCACAAAGTTTCAAAGTCACATAAACACATGTGTTGAGCGAAAAAATATCGAATGGTCGCATTTTACATTAAAAAGATAAAAAGGTACGCCTAACTTCACATAAAATTACATGAAACAGCAATAGGGCGGCATTTTGCACGTTTTTGGCCACTAATCCAACGAAGTGCGGCTCGACTAAGCAGGTACAAATGTTTATTCCTTGGTTTCACGCTAAGAAAAATGAGGTTGACATTTTGAGTGAACTATATCACTTAACAGAAGCAGACGCACTCATAGTGACAGATATTCAAATCGATTTTTTGCCCGGTGGCGCTCTACCAGTCCCCGAAAGTAACGAAATAATTCCAGTCATAAACAATTATATTAAACGTTTCAAAACAGCTCAAGCACAAATCATCGCATCACGGGACTGGCACCCAGAAGATCACATATCATTTAAAGCCCAAGGAGGTCTCTGGCCGCCTCACTGCATACAAGACACACCAGGGGCAAAATTTAGCCCTGACCTCAAACTACCCCCAAACAGCCTAATCATCTCCAAAGCAACCCAACCAAACCATGAAGCCTACTCTGCCTTTGACCACACCAATCTCACAGATGAACTCTACAAGCGCAAGGTAAAGCGGCTGTTTGTTTCAGGATTAGCCACTGATTACTGCGTATTAAATACGGTTCTAGATGGATGCCGGCTTGGTTTTGAAACGATAGTTTTGATGGATGCAACTCTTGGAATAAACGCAAAAACAAGAGACGTTGATCATGCGGTGGAATCAATGCGTAAAAATGGTGCCAAGCTGGCAACAGAATCAGATTTTCCAGATGCCCCAGATACACTACCAATTGAGGAAACCGCATCTGACAAACAAGCTGAGAAACCCTCGATGCTCACAGACGCTAAAAAGAAAGCAAGGATGCGCTCAAGGGGTGCCAATAAAAGAATCAAAACTGAACAACACCGCTGATAACCGAATACAGACGAACCTTATATACCCACAAATTCAAAGACAACTTAGACTTTCAAACGGTCTGTGTTTACGTACATTTATGCTCAAATCACTAGTCCAAACCCAATTTTCTTACTCAGACAAATGACAACTTACACATTTTGTCGGATTTAGATCGTTTAGAAAGCAATTACCCAAAGATAACCGTTGAAGAGTACTGCGAAAACATCCGAATGGGAATTTTTTACAATAAACAGTTAAAACAGCACACAATTATCGGGTTGTTTTTAACCTAAACAATCAATTCATTAGAACCAACAGCAACTCATAGCCACAACAACCGAAAAAGCAATCACAACACTTGTTAATTTTTAGATTCGTCTGCCCTTAACTTGAAACCAAGCATATTCCGCTCCAGGGGTTATCGGCAAGTACGCAAACATTTTTTTTAAACGCACTAAAAAAATATGTTGGGCGATGCTTTTGTATACAGAACACTCATCAGCCATCTGCTATAGACGTGTTTATGCATGTTGCTGTTGTTAGCCGCTCACACACCCTTTAAAATCCAAACCAACATTAGATCTGCAGATATTTTTTGAAGGCAAAATAGATGAATATAGCCACAAGCCAGACCAATGTTTCTGACAACAAAGAGCCAGAGAAGGCTCTACTCGACTATGAGGATACAACGGCGCGAACGTTAAGCGACAAGTACCGATGCCGGAACTGCGGACAACTCTATGACACCATAGAAGCTCATGATCGTCACCAACGCGAAATGCACAATCGAACAAAAAAATACCCTCTTGAAGAACTCCCGATGTAACTCTTTTCTTCAACCAGGTATACTGGTTGCATCCTGATGATGGATTATTTAAATGTAATACATACACAACAGGTGCAACTGAACAGGATTTTAAACCATACACAATCAAAACATATACACCAATATTACAGACGCAACATCGATAAAACATCACACACATTTTACACCAAACCAACCAGCACCGCAGAACACCAACAACTTATGCAAACCAACAACAAAGCTCACAACAGAATAAAACACTAAAAACAGCCAACACACCCAAGAACTGCCACACCACCACCCTTGAGACATTGCACTAATAGTTCACCTGAAAAATGACAAAAAATTCACCAAACACCCACCCAAACACCCACCCAAACACCCACCCAAACACCCACCCAAACACCCACCCAAACACCCACCCAAACACACACCCAAACACCCA
>NZ_WRFL01000061.1:0-12943 GCF_009778815.1 Candidatus Bathycorpusculum sp. | reverse complement strand
TCGGTTTGGGCGGCAGATCGAAATGGTTCGGGTAAGCAGATAGATTGGCATTTTACCACAAAACAAGCAAGAGGTAAACTAAAACATCTATATCCTAACTTATAATGCGGTCAAAGCAATACTATTGGCATAACAAGCATTGTTAGCAGTTCACTTTCAGAGAAATCCATGGGGCTGTTGTAGTAATACTCGTAGGCTATGCCTGTGGGTTTGAATCCTTTGGTTGCAATCCATTTTGCCATTTCATCATAGGTTGATGTAATTTCGCTATATGCCCCGCGATATATGCAAAAAACAATTTTGCTTGCGGGTATGGTTCCTGCTTTGATATCTCCTTTTTCGGGCAGTGGTTTAGAAACTGGAAATCCTATTTCTACCTCAAGGTTTTGCATATCCATATTGAAATAACCCACATAGGGAATATCTGCCAAGTATTCACCTATCTCTTGTAGGTATGCACCCATTTTCCCATAACTCTCACCAATTAGTATTGGCAAGTTTTGTACACTTGTTTTAGTCCGAATAGACAATGTGGATTGTTCTTTTCTACATAGAACTTCAAAATTTGTTACTCTCGGCATTATCTTCCCTTCTCTACTATGTTATGTGGTGAGTCTCCCATAAATTCAGTTCTCTTACTGCTCTTTCTTTGCTGTATTAATTTTATATCAATAGAATGCTTTTTATGGTAATGGATTCATAGTTATTTTGATTCCGCTATCAGCATCAGCATGCTTGGAGAAAACTCGTGGTATGTTGAACAGACCTGACATCAAAACCCTGCTGGGCCGAATTTATCCTCTCTTAGCCATCTTAATTGGTGTTTTGATTGTCTCGCTTCCAATGGGACCTTATGAAACGCTGGATACACAGCTTGAATATAACACAACTCGTGGGGTGCTTCGATGGGGTTATCCCTATCTTGACCGCTTTGGTCCTCCTAGTGTCGATAGCTATGGCGATCTTTTCAATATGCCGCCGCTGGGGTTCTACACTCAAGCCCTGCATTTTACAATTTTTGGCGCTAACCTTGAAACTGGTATTATGATTATAACCTTATTTGGCTTGGGTTGTACGGTACTGGTGTATCTTTTGGCACGAGAATTCTATGGTAAAACTACCGGCCTTTTTGCCGCCGCATTTTTTGCCTTGGCCCCCTGGGAACTGATTATGACTCGGGCATTTCTTATCGACACACAGTGTTTGCTTCTGAGTTTAGCTTACCTGTATGTGGGCATTTTGGCTATCCGTAAAGACTCCCTAAAACTGGCTGGACTTTCTGGGGTTCTCTTTGCCGCCGCTTTGCTTACTAAACAGTTCGCCGTTTTTATGCTCATCCCTCTGGCAATTCTCTACATTTATCATCGCCCAAAAAACAAATTTTTAGTCCTCAGTCAGCTTGCAGTTTTTGTTACACCCATCGCAATATCTCATTTCCTTTGGTACAACCTTATCCTGGGCAAAGAACTTCTATACCTCTTTAACCACAACGACTTTCGTGACTACAACTTTACAAACTACACCCCCACTTACACCTTTGCATCTGATTTTTTAGTAAACTATGGTTTGGGTCTGTTCTTCTGTGTGACAGTTGTAGTATCTTTGGCGGCGTCTCTACTGTTCTGGCGGTATCTACCCAAAAAGGTGGTTCTCTTCGATTTCATATGTCTATTTACGCTGAGTTTTATCGTGGGATTGGTGCTCTACTTGGCAGTCAACCTAAACCTCAAAGCCCCCTATACCAGCGCCTTCAAATACCTCTACCATACCCTGCCCTTCTTTAGCATAGTTGCCGCATCACTAGTAGCCAAAACTGCTCTATTGTTCAAGAACGCCAACCAAACCACTCAACCCCGGCGCATTTTGATGACCATAGTGGTCATAGCAGGACTGGCTCTTTTAGTTACCCCCCTAATTACCAACATGTTTAGTGCACAGCAACTGACGACAACACCTTATCTGATTTTCCGGGTCCAGCCTACCATCGATGTCGGTTACTCTTTTTATGTCCAAAACCCGTCGATGACAGATGACCCCATTTTAACAATGCAGTTTGTAGGATTCATAGTTATCATATCAGGATTTATCTGGAACAGTAAACCCGTCATAGCTCAACAGACCAAGTTGTTCCACAACTGGCTAAAAACAAAAAATCTGTTTTAGATGAGCAATTACATATGAATTCTGTCATTGAGGCACTGAATTTTACATGTTGCCATACTATTCCGCTGGCTGTTAACACTGTAGGTTCACATTTTTAAGAGCCGTTATATGCTGTGGTGTCAAAAGCACTGTTATTAATTATGACGGGGTATAGATTTGTTAACATAATTCATAGCAGGGATATGTACCATTTAATGAGCAACTCTGTTATCTCTTTTTATTGGTGACGGTTTGGGTGCTGTGAGTGTTTGCGTGTTGCATAAAGCAATCAGTAACGGCAGGATAAGCCTTTTATTGGTTGTTGAAAAATGGTGCAGTGGTGATATCTTGTATCAAAAAGTAGTTTTTTGGGTGTTTAACGTCTTCTTTTTAGGTGTTTTTGGCGTTTTTTGGGTTTTCTTTTTATAGGAAGGTTTTTAGTATAGTTATTATATGAGACTGTGAAAAAGTCAATAGAGTAAAGTGAGGTTAATACGTTATGTCTGTATTTGCAGCACCAGGAGCATATGACCGTGCAATAACTGTTTTCTCGCCTGATGGTCGGCTTTTCCAAGTCGAATACGCAATGGAACTTGTCAACCGAGGCGCCACGATTTTGGGCATTCAAACCTCAGCTGGAGTAATTCTGGGGTCAGAAGAAAATATAGAGGCCCTTGAAGAAGCAGGGTATTCGTGGAAAATCTTTCGCGTAGACGATCATGTTGGAGCGGCTATCGTTGGTTTAAGTTCTGATGCCCGTGTTCTAATTGATCAAGCGCGTGTTTATGCACAGAGTAATAAACTGACCTATGACGAGCCTATCGACATAGAGGTCGTAACTAAGCGTATTTGTGACATTCAACAAATGTACACTCAGCATGCAGGTGTGCGGCCTTTTGGTGTTTCGTTGATTTTTGGCGGGGTTGACAAGACCGGTTCACGTGTTTTTGCAACTCATCCAAGCGGAACATACCGCGGAGTTAAAGCTACCGCTCTAGGTGCAGGTCGAGACACAGTCATAAACATACTCAAAGAAGAATACAAAGAAGACCTTGACTTAGACAGTACCATAAAGCTAGCGGTTAAATGCCTTGTTAAAGCGCTTGAGGCACGTCAGTTACCGCCCCGAATCAAAATCGCAGTTATCCCAACCACTACAAAGAAACTCGAAATGCTAAACGACAACACAGTAGAAGGCTACATTAAAGAGCTGGGTTCAAGCAAGTGACATGGTATGAGCGAAAAGTTCACCGTCGCACGCTTAACCAGAGAGAACGAACACTTTGAAATCCTAGTCAAACCCAACAAAGCCCTAGAATACCGCAACGGCAAAATCTCCTCTATAACGGAGGTTTTAGCCGCTGAAACAATTTTTATCGATGCAAACAAGGGCACCAAAGTCTCTGAAGAGGCTATGAAAAAAGCGTTCAAAACGGTAGATGCGCTCAAAATAGCTGATGAAATATTAAAAAAAGGAACCCTTCAGCTTACAACCGACCAAAGAAGAAAGATGGTCGACGATAAACGCAGACAAGTAATTGACTTCATTTCTAGACAGGCAGTTGATCCAAAAACAAATCTGCCCCATCCTCCAATGCGCATAGAAAACGCCATGGAGCAAATTCACTATCCCATTGATCCCTACAAATCAGTCGAAGAGCAAGCTAGAGATATCATAAAACTTCTTCGTCCAATTCTGCCGCTAAAAATCGAACAGATCACAGTAGCAATCAAAATTTCTGCACAATACTCCGTTAGAGCATACGGCTCTGTTAAAACATTAGGTACTATAAAACGTGAAGAATGGCGAAGTGACGGCTCTTGGTATGGCGAACTAGAAATGCCTATCGGTTCATACGCCTCGCTTCTAAACAAATTAGGCGATCTAACCAAAGGCACTGGAGAAGCGAAAATAATCTAAAATGACGATAATATGAAGAAAAGGTGATTTTATGCCAACATTCTTTGAAAAAAAACAACTCGTGACACCCGGAGAATTACTCGCTGAAGGCGACTATTTACCCGGCGAAAACTCGTATGTGGAAAACGGCAAGATCTACGCCTCAAGGATTGGCCTTGTAGACAGTGACAACAAAAAAGTTAACGTAGTTGCACTTAGGGCTTTTTATGTGCCTAAAATGGGTGACATAATAATCGGTACCATCATAGAAGTAGGCTTCAACGGCTGGACCGTAGACATACAAGCACCCTATACTGCACTCCTGCGTGCCTCAGACGTACTTAGCAGACCCTTTAAACCTCAAAACGACGAATTATCTGCAGTTCTTAATGCAGGTGACTTAATCGTTGCCAAAATAGCATCCTACGACCGGGCACACGACCCCCAACTAACAGTTGCTGAACCAGGTTTGGGAAAAATTACCCGCGGTCAAATCCTAAGAGTAACTCCAACAAAGATCCCCCGTATCATCGGACGCAAAGGTTCTATGATATCTATGATTAAACAGGAAACTAACTGTCAAATCATACTTGGCCTCAACGGTGTAATTCTAGTCACCGGTAAAACCCCCGAAAATGAAGAGGTCGCTATAATGGTTATCCGCAAAATAGAAGAAGAATCCCATACCAGCGGCTTAACTGACCGTATTACCCAGTTATTGAAAGAAATAAAACAACCAGCTATAATAGAGGAAACCCCACAATGAATGAAAAATCAGATAAATTAATTGACAAAAAAGGCATCCGCGGTGATGGAAGAAAAGCGGATGAGCTTCGTTCAGTTAAACTTCAAGTAGGTGTACTTCCAAACGCAGACGGCTCAGCCTATATTGAACACGGCAAAAACAAAATTTTAGCCGCCGCATTTGGCCCCCGAGAAATGCACCCCAAACATCTAGCACAAGCAGATCGTATGGTTCTAAGATGCCGCTATCACATGGCACCCTTTAGCGTACAAGAACGTAAATCTCCTGCCCCATCACGTCGTGAAGTCGAACTCTCTAAAGTTATAAAGGAATCACTTGAACCCGCATTGTTTTTGGAACTCTACCCCCGAACAGGTGTAGATGTCTTTGTTGAGGTTCTCCAAGCCGACGGCGGAACCCGTTGTGCAAGCATCACCGCTGCTGCTCTAGCAATCGCAGATGCCGGTGTCCCCATGAAAGACCTAGTTGTCGCATGCGCCGCAGGCAAAGTTGATGACACAGTGGTTGTGGATCTCTATGATGCAGAAGACAAACTAGGCTCAGCAGATGTTCCAGTAGCATATATGCCTAATCTAAATGCGGTCACTCTGCTTCAGATGGACGGCGTCTTGTCACCTGATGAATTCGAACAAGCAGTCAACATGGCTATGGAAGGCTGCAAAAAAATCTATACAATGCAAAAAGAAGCATTAAAAACAAAATACATGGTTGTTAAGGAGGTTGAAGAGTAATGTCTTCCCTTGTAACTAAAGTTAAACTAAAACATATAGAACAACTCATTGAGAAAGGCAAACGCCTCGACGACCGGGGTTTACTCGACACAAGAGAAATCAAGATCGAACAGGGTATAATTGAAAAAGCAGAAGGTTCTGCCCGTGTTTTTCTAGGAAAAACTGAGGTTCTTGTCGGCGTAAAGGTTGAAACCGGTGAACCATTCCCAGACACTCCAAACGATGGTGTCATGACTGTTAACGCAGAACTAGTGCCGCTTGCACACCCCGACTTTGAACCCGGACCACCTGATGAAAGAAGCATCGAACTTGCCCGCGTTGTTGACAGAGGTATCAGAGAATCACACGCTATTAACACTGAAAAACTATGCATAGAAGCTGGCAAAAAAGTCTTTGTTGTATTTGTTGATGTCTATGTCTTAAACCATGACGGCAACCTCATAGATGCTGCTGCTATGGCTGCTATGGCTGCATTGATGAACACCAAGATGCCAAACTATGAGATCAAAGACGGCGAACTCAAAATCAAACAAGGCTACACACCTCTGCCTATGAAGAGCCACCCAATTACAGTCACTATCGGCAAAATAAACAACAAACTCATCGTTGACCCTGGGCTAGAAGAAGAATCAGTCATGGACTCACGCATAACTCTTGCAACCAACGAAGAAGGCAACATTTGTGCTGTTCAGAAGGGCGGCTCAAGCTTTTTCACACCGCAACAGATTTTAGAAGCAACAAAGATTGCTCTGGACAAAGCCGCAGAACTGCGCAAAAAACTCAACTGGTGAAAAAGTTGCCCAAGACAAAGAAAGTAGGTCCAACCCGAGGTTTAGGTCCTCGGTACGGTTCCACAGTCCGAAAACGTTACGTTAAAGTCATAAAAGATCTCAAAAAACCCCACAGATGCCCCCAATGCGGATTTGTCCGTGTTAGACGCGTAAGCGTTGGTGTCTGGAGTTGCAAGAAATGCGAGTATACCTTTGCAGGCGGAGCATACATGCCTACAACAAAACTTGGAACTATTGCAAGACGCGCAGCTAAGGGCAGACAGATTGAAGAAGTTCCAGCCGAGGTTGCGGTTACCGACGAGGAATCCGTCGAGCCGACAATCGAAGAAGACGAAACTGAAAACATTGAATAATCTTCTTTCTTCTTTTTAATTTATTTTATATATTTAGTTTTTCTTGGGTGTAGCTTATGTCAGCCAGTGCTTCTATCTGTTTAAGTTTTGGCTCAGAAGAGCAACTTGATGTCTTGATGGTTGCTTTGATGCCTGAGACAGAAGCGCCTCCCACACATCGCTCAACAGTAAATCTCAAAAAAGACGGTACCTGCCTAACTTTGACGATTACAGCAGAGGATACTGTTGCACTTCGTGCCACTATAAATGCTTATATGCACTGGATACAATCAACATTAAATGTTATCGACATAGTTAAGAAAGCATAGATGATGTTCTTAGCAGATCCTCTCATTGTGAGCGGTGGTTTGTGAATTTGGATTACTTAACTACGCCGGGTTGTTTCTGCATGGGGAAGGTTTAAATAAACACTGGCTCATTTCGTATATGCTTCAAGCTAAAAAACGGATGAAAATTCAGCATGTCACAGGAATACCGTTACATTGTTCGCATCATGGGCACAGACGTCCAAGGTACAGTTAAGGTATCTTACGCAGTTGCACATGTCAAAGGTATTAGCACCAGTCTCTCAAATGCAATCCTCAAGAAAGCAGGCGTAAACCCTGACCTTCGCGTCGGTTTAATAGCAGACTCTGACGTCGGTAAAATTGAGGATGTTATTAGAGATCCAGTTAAATACAACATTCCCGGTTGGATGTTCAATCGCCGAAAAGACAGCGATACTGGTAAAGATCTGCATGTTTTAGGGGCAGATTTGGCATTTAAAATTAAAACTGATATTGATGGTGCCAAAGAAATCAGGTCTTGGCGTGGATACCGCCATGCTTACAGCCTGAAAGTCAGAGGCCAAAGAACCAAAACCACTGGTAGAGCAGGTAAAGCGTTGGGTGTCAAGAAGAAGACTCTGATGCAAAAATCAGGCTCATCTGATGGAGGCAAATAAGCATGGGAGATCCAAAGAAGCAGCGTAAAAAGTTTGATACGCCTCGTTTTCGATGGCGTAAAGATGTTCTCCAAGAAGAACTTAAACTCTTGGGGCAGTATGGTTTACGTAACAAGCATGAGCTCTGGAGACACAAAACTACCTTGTCTAAAGCCAGAGGCATTGCTCGCTCACTCATCAGTGAATCTGCTGAAGCACGTACAAAGATGGAAAACGAACTCCTCACACAGCTCAAAAAGAAAGGTATATTGCAGGAAACTGCAGTGCTTGACAATGTGCTCGACTTAACCATCGAAGACATTTTGGAACGCAGACTGCAAACCATAGTTTTCCGCAAAGGACTTGCACGAACCATCTTCCAAGCACGCCAACTTATCACTCATGGCCATGTAACTATCGATAACCATCGTGTAACCATCCCCGGCTATATCGTGCCTAAAGTCGAAGAAGCAACAATTATCTACTCTCCTGAAAGCGCAGTTGCAAAACAAGAACACCCATTACGCCTTGGTCTTACAGTAACAGCTAAACAGCCCGAAATCCGCCAGCCCATGAGAGGACGCAGAGGCGGACGTGGAGGCGGCAGATTTTGAGTAACCTAGCAAACAATAAACGCAACGAAAAATGGGCTATTGTCCATATCTTTAGCTCCTACAACAATACCCTAATCCACATAACTGACATATCTGGCGCAGAAACCATCGCACGCACAACCGGCGGCATGTTCGTCAAAGCTGACCGGATGGAATCCTCACCATATGCCGCTATGCGCGCAGCAACAGGTGCCGCAGAAATCGCACGCGACAAAGGTGTCACAGCTATTCACATCAAAGTTCGCGCTCCCGGCGGAAGTGGCCCAAGAACTCCCGGCCCCGGTGCACAAGCAGCCATCCGCGCTTTAGCACGGTTTGGATTCCGCATTGAACGCATCGAAGAAGTCACACCGATTCCCCACGACGGAACACGCAGACCCGGCGGAAGAAGAGGACGAAGAGTCTAAACTCCCCCTTTCCTCATATGTTTAAGGAAAAAATTAATAATGCATCTATTAACCTCAAAAATTATGATAACCTTATTGGAGTGTTAGGCAAGTGAAGATAGAAATCTTGGAGAAAAACAATACTGAACTCCGTATAGTCGTAAAAGACGCGGACGTTCCCCTAATGAATGCTCTGCGTCGCTTAGCACTCGCTGAGGTTCCCTGCATGGCAATCGAAGAAGTTGTCATGATAGAAAACAGCTCAATTCTCCAAGATGAAATCATTGCCCACCGCCTAGGCCTAACACCGCTCCGAACAAACCTTGACATCTACAACACACCTGAGGAATGCGAATGTCAAAGCGAATTCGGATGTCAAAAATGCCGCGTCACACTAACCCTAGACGCAGAAGCCAAAGACGGCACACGAACCGTATATAGCGGTGAGATCGTATCTGAAAACCCTGAGATTCTCCCAGTATCAGATAAAGTTCCCATCGTAAAACTGGCCAAAAACCAGAAACTCAAACTTGAAGCATACGCACGCCTAGGCAGAGGTAAAACACACGCCAAATGGCAACCAGTATCTATGTGCGTATACAAATACTATCCTAAAATCACAGTACCTGAGACAAAATGCTCCGGGTGCCAAAAATGTGTCGACATCTGCCCTAAACGAGTCTACACAATCAAAGATGAAAAGGTCGAAGTCAAAGACCTCCTAAGTTGCACGATGTGCATGGACTGCACCGAAGCATGCCCACAAAAACCAGCTCCCCTAAAAGTAGAGTGGGAAAAGAACCAATACATCATGAACATCGAATCCACAGGTGCACTTCCTCCCGAACGTGTACTACAGGAAGCAACAAAACTTTTAGCTAAACAACTAATCGAGTTTGAAGAACAAATCAAGGCTGAACAACAATGAGAGAAACCAAAACCACCAACCCCCAATTAATCGAACTTATCAGTATACTACGCAAAACAAGCCGAGAACAAGAAGCTCCAATCTGGCTTGACGTAGCAGACTATTTGGCTAAAACCAGAAGCAACCGCGTCGCTGTAAACCTAAGCAACATCAACAGACACACAGAAAAAGCCGATGTAGTAATAGTCCCCGGCAAAATCCTCGCATCCGGAACACTGGATCACTCAATAACCGTTGCCTCCTTTGAAGCATCTAGTGCAGCAAAAGCCAAATTGGCAACCTCAAAGTCTACATACATTACAATTCAAGAACTTGTGGCAAAAAACCCCACAGGCTCAAAAGTAAAAATCATCCGGTGAATAAGAAATGTCCCAAACAATAGCTAAACGCGCAAAATCACCCAAAGTCACATACGTGAATGCTGAAGGCCAAATCGTAGGCCGCATGGGTAGCAAAGTCGCCAAATTGCTCATAAACGGCGAAGAAGTTATCATTCTCAACGCTGAAAAAGCAATTTTTAGCGGTAAGAAAAAGAGCAAAGTAGCTGAAGGTCATCTCTTCCTAGAAGTCGGCGCACCAGCACGCGGCCCCTTCCACTACCGTAGACCCGATCGTTATCTGCGTAAAACTCTCCGCGGCATGTTACCCTTTAAACAACCTAAGGGTCAAAGCGCTTACAAACGTCTCAAAGTCTTCATGGGTGTCCCAGCAGAATATAAAGACAAACAAATGGTGTCTTTTGTTGATGCACAATCAAGTGATTTGAAGGGACCCCGTTTCACCCTTGGCGAGTTCGCAAGCGAAATCGGATGGAGAAACAGGATGGAATAATTATGCCAACAACTAAAAAAGTCCTCGTAGTAAGTGGAAAACGAAAAACTGCAGTTGCCCGCGCCATTATAAAACAAGGTGTCGGCAAAGTCCGCATAAACCTAACCCCAGTTGAAATTTACGAACCTGACATCGCCAAAGCAAAAATCATGGAACCCCTCCTGCAAGCAGGCGGCGAAGTCTGGCAACAGGTCGATATGGACGTTAAAACAAGCGGCGGAGGCTACATGGGCCAAGCAGAAGCTGCCCGTATGGCTATAGCCAATGGGTTGCTCAAATGGACCAAGAGTACTCATCTACGCACAGTCTTTAGTGAATACGACCGCACCATGGTTGCCGGAGACAGTCGTGGCAAAGAAACCAAAAAGTTCGGCGGAGCAGGCGCACGTTCCAAGGAACAAAAGAGCTACAGATAAGGAGATAAAGCAACGTGATTATCCCAGTAAGATGCTTCACCTGCGGCAAGTTGGTTGGAGACCGATGGGACGAATTCACACGCAGAACCAAATCCGGCGAAAATGCACTCGAAGTCCTTGACAGCCTCGGCCTAAAACGCTACTGTTGCAGACGCATGCTACTCTCAAACGTCGAAATCATCGACGAAGTCCTCCGCTTCTACGAAGAAGCTGAAAAACGCAAAGAAGCTCGCAGCTTCTACTAACTTTCCTTTTGTTTCCATCTGCCAATTATCAACAATATTTCCCCAAATTAAATCATAGATCTTAAAAACATCTCTTGTTGGTCTATCTCGATATTACTCTAAGCTAGGGTTATTGCAGTAATTATTATGCTGATGAAAAGTACCTGTATTGGTGTGTTTTGTGCGATCTATTTGTATGCTTTCTTTAACCTTTTGAAATACAAAAATCCACATACAACAACAATACCTATTACTAAACCAGATAAAACGGTTGCAGCAATACTATAACTTGGCATATCTGCTACTTCATTGTTTGAATTGGGGTTCTCATTGCTTGAATTAAAGTTCCCATTATCTGAATTGGAGTTCTCGTTGTCTGTCACCGCTGGTCTGTTATCTGTTATCTCAACTTGTTTACCCGATGTGTAGCTGATGTCATAGTTGTTATACCCTTGAGTAAAAGGAGCAGTCCAAGTAACAGTATTGTCTATTTGTGAACGATATACCTTATCGTGCATAGAGTCTCGATCGTATGCCGCTGAAGCACGATTACTTGAAAACACTACCCCATTAGCGACAAAGAGTAGATCTAATTTTTCATTGTCAACCCAAATTCCGCCGCCATCGTTTGTTGCGGTATTTTTTGAAATTTTACCGCTCGACAGCTTGAAAATACCATTTCCAAGATACACCCCACCGCCATTATTAGATGCCGTATTACCCGAAATCATTCCGCCCCTCATATTGAAATCGCCATCAATACATACGCCGCCACCCAATTCAGCGGTATTACCCGAAATCACACCACTATCCATCAAACTAATTGTGCTGTAAAAAAAATTATACACCCCGCCTCCTTTCTCAGCGATGTTGCCTGAAATTTCACCACCCGACATTTCAAAATTACCACTAGCAATAGTTTGGCCATTGTTTACCCCACCCCCACTTACTGTAGCGGTGTTGTCTGAAATCAAACCCCCGCTCATGATAAAAACACCATGATTACCAACGCCGCCACCTCGCCATGCGGTATTACCCGAGATTATTCCACCTGATAAAGTAAAACTGCCGCCATATTGGCCCTTATACCCCAAAAACTCTTTTGTGTCTCCTGATGTAAATTTGTAATTTATTGCATTGGCACCGCCCCAGTTGTATATTCCACCCCCTCCAGATGCGGTGTTGTCTGAAATTTCACCACCCAACATTTCAAAAGTGTTCTCATTGTATACCCCGCCGCCATTGTTTCCTGCCCTGTTGCCTGAGATTTTGCCACCAAACATAGTAAATGTGCCCCTATTGTACACACCGCCACCATTGATGACGCTGTTGTCTGAAATCTCACCATCATACATCAAAAAAATACCATTGTTGTATATACCCCCAATGTTGCTTGAGATTAAACCCCTATGAAGAATAAATTGGCCCTTCTCAGCAACAGTTACGGTATAGCCCCCATAATTACATGCGTGAGTTATACCTATACCATCAAGCTCCAATATAGCATCGCCATTGACAGTAATAGTACTCACACTATACTCCCCAACCGTTACCTGTGACGGCTCATGTACAGACCCGATTAGTTTGTAGTAGTTTGTTGCTTTGTTGCTTGTGAGTATGATGTTTTTATCAGCCGGAATGATGATTGTGGACTCTGTTAGGGTGATGTCATTGTTTAGCGCAATGGTGAATGCTTTTTTAGTTGGCGCATTGTTGATCGCCTCTCTAAGCTCAGCTTCATTATTAACAATTTTATCAGGTTCTGATGCACAATTAACTGTAGAAATAAAACAAGAAAAAAATAGACCTATTGTAAATAGTGCTTTGACCGCATTATAAGTTAGGATATAGATGTTTTAGTTTACCTCTTGCTTGTTTTGTGGTAAAATGCCAATCTATCTGCTTACCCGAACCATTTCGATCTGCCGCCCAAACCGAC
>NZ_WRFL01000060.1:0-13576 GCF_009778815.1 Candidatus Bathycorpusculum sp. | reverse complement strand
TGTTTCTTTTGTTTTTTCTTGTGTTGTAGTAGTACGCAGATGCCTATTGCTATGGCTAGTATGAGGCCGGCTATGCTTAGTATCAAGTTTACAAGGGCCCAGGTTTGTATTGGTTCTTCTTTGGTTCCGTTTGGGACTGGGGTTGTGTTTGGGAGTGGTGGTGTTGTGGTTGGGGGTGGTGTATTGGTGGGTTTGTTTGTTTGCGATCCTCCACCGTTGCCTCCGTTGCCGCCTGATCCGCCATTATTGCCTCCACTGCCGCCTCCGTTGTTTTGGGTGTATTGTGCGGTAATGGTGAGATCCGAGGTTATGTTGGTAAAGGTGGCGGGGTTCCAGCCTATGAAGGTATATCCGTTACGTGAGGGATTGGCTGGCGCGGTTGCATTGCCGCCATAGGGGACCGTTTCAGTCTTCAAAACAGTTCCATCCCAATCCACAAACTTTACTGTAAACATCTTTGGTTCCCACTGTGCTACATAGGCCGCATCGCCCTCAACGGTTGGTGTTGGTTCAGGAGCCCAGCCAATAAAGCGCCAGCCGGGTTGGCCCGTTACATCTGGTGCTTTAGGGGTTAACTCTCCCAAAGCGCACACAAAACTAACAGGATCAAAGTTGCCATACGTGCCCGGTTGATAGGTTACTGTATACTTTGTTTGTGGTGGGGTTTTTTCTGTTGCCCATACTGCGTATAGGGTTACATCTTTTGTGAGCGTGTGGTAGGCTGTTGATCCAGTAGCAAAGTCGGGTGTTTTTGCATCTGAGTTGTAGGCCCAGCCTTGGAAAGTATATCCCTCTCGGGCCATGTTACCTTGGTTGACGATAAGTACAGAGTATCCTGCTGGGTAGAAGCCGCCCAAGGGTACCGTTCCGCTTGTGTATCCGTTGCCATTGTATGTTAGAGTGTAAAATATTGGTTGTACGGTTTTTGTCCATTGGGCTACATAGGTTATGTTGCCTGCTGCTGTAGAGGACCATGTTGGTTGCCAGCCTGTAAATATCCATCCCGCGGTGTGATCAACTGCTGTGTCGGCGCCTGAGTTGGTACCAAATACTGGTGTGGATGCACCAAACGCTAAGCCGGTGTAGGTTTCATCGATGGCTTGCCAAGTGCCCTGGGTTCCGGGTGCATAGCTTATTGTGTAGCTAGCTGTGTAGCTTATGTCATAGTTGTTTATGCCATAGCATTCGCCATTTGACCATGCGCCGTCTGTGATTTTGATTTGGTTGCGGTAGATTTCTTCTTCATAGGTGTTTAGCTTTGTTAGAGCGACTTGGATTTTGGCTTTATTGTTTTTAAATATCACAGTGTTTTCGATGTAGAGCATTTGTAGATAGGTGATATCTTCGGTGTTGGTGATCCATATGCCGCCGCCATTGTTACCTGCGATGTTGCCTGAAATTGTTCCAGTGTGCAGTTCAACAAACCCCGTGGCTATAAATACTCCTCCACCATCAACGCCGGCTGTGTTATTGGCAATTGCGCCGCTTGTTAGGATAAATTTGCTATATGTGTATGCTCCTCCACCGCTGTAGCGGGCGGAATTGTTTGAGATTTGACCGCCGTTTATTGTAACTGCTTTAGTGTTGGTGCTTGTGGTAAATATGCCGCCGCCATAGTTTGCTGAGTTGTTAGCGATGGCTGTATTATCTGATAGGGTGATGCGGCCTTGGTCTGTGTTTTGTATTCCGCCGCCAAAGTTGATGGCTATGTTGTTGGTGATGGCTGCGTTATCTGCTAGGGTGAGTTGTCCTTGGTCGAGGTGTACCCCGCCGCCAAAGCTTGCAGTGTTGTTCGAAATAACTGCATTATCAAACATGTTGCATGTAGCTGAGTTATACACTCCGCCACCATTACCATTGGCTGTATTGTTAGCGATAACCGCATTACCTGACATCACAAAATAACGTTGATTGTACACGCCTCCGCCATCATATGGTGTTTTATTGTTAGAAATTGTTGCATCTCCAGACATAGTGAAAGTGCCCCACCAGTTGTACACGCCTCCGCCGTAGTAGTTGGCAGTGTTGCCAAACAGTACTCCACCTTCCATGTCAAAAATGGTTGAATCCCCAACGAGAACTCCGCCACCCCAGTAGGCAGTATTGTCTGAAATCTCACCACCTAACATATTGAACACTCCCGCAGTAATCTCTACCCCACCACCACTTGTGGCGATGTTGTTAGAAATTATGCCGCCAATCAGGTTGAAATCACTAAAATAGCCTCCATTGCAGACTCCTCCACCGTTGTCGGTGGCTATGTTACTCTCTGTTGCGCTGGCACCACCGATAGTACCCCCAGACATCTTAAAAATACCCAAGTTATACACCCCGCCGCCATCATACGCCTTGTTTTTGGAAAAAGTGCCGCCTATCATGATAAAGGTGCCATAGCCATCATTGTATACTCCGCCGCCACAGCCATTAGTGGCCATGTTTTCTAAGAATTTGCCATCAGTCAAGGTAAACTTAGCGTAAACACCATTAAAAACACCGCCGCAAACAGTTCCCTTGTTTTTATAGAAAGTTCCCCCGTTCATCGTAAAGGTGCCCAAGTTATCGGCTCCTCCGCCGGCTCCAGCGGCAGTATTTTCCGAGACCTCACCAGCGTTCATCTCAAAGGTGATTATGCTATATACTCCGCCGCCGTTATAGGCTGAGTTTTTGCTGATGGTGCCGCCGTTCATCGTAAAGGTGCCCCAGTTATACACTCCGCCGCCGCACTGAGCATCGCTTATGATTCCGCCACTGTAGATGTTATTTTCTGTGATTTCACCGCTATTTAGGATAAGTGTCGCGCTAGCGTTAACATATACCCCTCTACCTCGGTCGTCTTTGTTATGAGTTACAGTAATGCCATCAAGTACCAATGTAGCGCCGCCGGCAACATGGATAGTGCTTGTGCCATTGGGTCCAATGAGTTTTCTAGGAGTGTTGCCGTCATTTATTAGCACAACATTTGCCTTTGCTGGTATGGTGAGTGAAGAGCCTGTGAGTGTAATATCTTTGGTTAATGCTATAACATACTGAGTTGGAGCTTCACCTAAAGCAACATTTATCGCGTTTCTGAGTTCTTGTTCATTTTTGACACTGCTGTGCGCATTGTATGCTGCGGTAAAGGTGGAACTATTGTTATCTGGTGTTGTATAAACAACCGATGAAATCATCACCAGAACAAATATTAAAGAAACAAGTATCAAAATTGTTTCTTTCCGATGATGTTTTCGCAAGTTGCTTTTCGAATTAGTGTTTGTACAACTGTTTAGATTCCTGTCTAATTTTTGGTTAAACATTGCCTCTCACGCACGTAATCTTGCCAAATGACGATATAATTCTAAGTGTGAGAACGATCTGTCTAATAATTAGACACACAATAGAACCGCCAATAAGCCACCATCTTATAACAAAAAACAGTAAATACCTCAAATTCCGATTTCCACATCCCTATTGGTATAGCCTCTAACTAACTCTGCTGCTTGAATTGATGATCTATATTGCGACAGGGTGGGTTGGGCTAAATTTTAAGTACTCATAACGTAGTAGTTTGATTGAAGCGGATTTTAATGAACTGTAGCGATGATCTGCAATACAGCCGTTCTAGGCATGTTATGGCAATTTCGACAGTGCCATTGTTGCTGTTTGGAGGGAAAAAAGTCGCGTTGCAATCTGCTGACGCGCAAACAATGACAACAAAGTCTAAACCCCAAAAACTCGTTGGATTACCAGTTGCAAAATATGATGTTGCAGAAGGCAAGGTTAGATTTTTCAACAAGACCGGCTTGTCTAAGAAACGCTGGGTTGTAGCTAAAGAATTTCCAGTTTATGAAATAACTGGGATAGATCATCTCGGTAACTGGCTTAGCTTGAGTTGGAATAACGAGGTGTATCCGTTTATTCTTAACCCTAAAGGCGCATCTTTTGCTAACTTGGTCCAGCAGATTGCTGAGTTGCAAGAGGAGCATCAGAAAAACCTGCAGAAAACCCAGCGGACCGCCCTGCGCAAAAGTGAGTTGCTGGCTGTTGTCGACGCATCTTTGCTCATAGTAGATGGATCGTTTGATATTTTGATGGGGTTGCATGAGAAACGGGTAAACTGGTTGCAGCTGGAGCATTATGCGCAGACTTTGGGCGGCCAATTTAATTTTACCCCTCAGACGCTGATGCCGCTCTCTATAGATTTTTCCAAAGTTGTCCTTGCTGTTCAAAACCAAACTGCCAAAGAAACAGCACACGAAGCATTGTGTATCCTTAGGGTCATCTGGGCTTATTTTAGCGAACTGGGGTCACACAAGGATTTAGCAGATAGTATTCCAAACTCTGGACATGTTCTCAATACTGTTTTGGCATATTTTACGCTAAACGATCTTTGGTTTGCCAAAGTTATAGGTGAAGCAGATACACAGTGCGAATTTGATGCGTTTAGGCGTCAACTCGCGGATTTAGCAACACAACCCGACTTTGGAGTGGATACAGCTGAATTCCTCTCTATTTTGGGAGGTGCAGATACTTTTGAGAATAGTATTTTGGATACCCGCCTCTTATTTAGAGAACACTTCAAACAGCTCTAAATTAGCTGAAAAACTGCTGAAGCGTTTTTTGAGCTTTTTGCTGAAAAAGTTTTTGGGGTGGGGTGGTTGGTGGTGGTTTTGTTGTGTTTGGTAGTCTGTTTGTGTTGTGTGTGGTTTGTCAAAAGGTCTATATTGGGTGATTTGTGGGTGTGTTTTATGTTTTTAGCCCTATAATTTCAAAAAGCTTATAAGTAATTGTTTAATCTTACGACTTGTTAGTGCGGGGTGTCTGGTTGAGGTTGAGCGACATCAGCATCAATCAATTTTATCCGTTTTCGAAGCCCTCTCATATCTCCTCGAACTCGGGTGGTTGTTGACCCCAACATATCAACCAGAAAAACTCCACTAACATATCTGGCAAACGCTCTATCGGCGTTTAATGTGGTACTCCTCAAGAGTATCTTTGGCTTTTTCTCTTCGTTCTCTGTGGTTTTCTAAGAAACGGTTGAGTTTTTCTACGATGTCTTTTTTACACTCACCACACAGCATCTCTCCACCACGGCATTTGCGTTCTCTCTCTGCGAGTTCTTTGAGATCTTCCTCAAAGAGGTAGAAGTAGTATTGGAAAATGCTACAGATCCCTGGATCAGCACCGTCTTTTCGCTGTTCTGCGGCTGTCCCTTTGCCGCCTGTGAACGCATTCCAAATTTTCTTCTTAACAACATCTGGCATATCAATAGTAAATATGCTGGTCTCTGGCATCGAAGCACTCATTTTTCCACCTGCACCCAGCCCGGGGAGAAACCGACAGTGAATCTGTGCCGGTTTGTAGTATCCAAGCTTCTGTGCAACATCACGGGTTACCCTCCAGTAGGGATCCTGATCAATGGCCGCAGGAATCAATGCAGGAACGTTTTCGCCTGTGAGTTTTTTGTGTATAAAGCAGGGTGCTGCTTGGATGGCTGGCCAGTATACCCAGCCTATGTTAGTGCTGTCTTGAAAGCCAAAGGTGCTGCGCGCGGTGCTGTAGGTGATGCGTTTGGCAACTTCAAGGGTTATGTCGTAGAACAAATCGATATCTTTGGTGTCATAGATTATGAACGTATCATCCGGCTTAAACCCTAACGCGATGAGATCGAGCGCATTTTCATAACTCCATCTCTCGGTTTCCTTTAGGTTTCTATCATCGCCCACAAGATATTTCTCATCATCGGTGATTTGGAAATAGAGCCGGGTCTTGAATTTCTGCTGAAGATGAAGCGTAAACATCCAAGGCACCAAATGCCCAATATGAACCGGTCCGCTTGGCCCCCTGCCAGTATAGAGCACAAACTTGGTGCCCTTGTCATAGAGATCAAGAACTGTATCTAGATCACGGTGGCTGAAGAAAATTTTCCGTTCCAGCTGCAGGTGCAATTTATCGGTCTGCTTCTCTACCCGACTCAAAAGCTGGGCTGTGAGCGGCTGAGTGCCAAATTCTTTAATGAGGCGTTCATAGTCAATTTTACCCTTGACTTCCCAAGGAGTAACAATCATTTCACTATTGTTGTTTTCTTCAGTAGCCATCTACCGTCACGTCTAATCCAAAACGGTTATTGACATATATGCTTTTTTCGGCCAAGATGACTACTGAGGCCTCAAAAGCACCCGGGTCTTCTAATTTTGCACAAGAAAACTTGTAGTTCTCTTAACTATTTTTTAATGTAGAGGGTGGTTTTTTGGCGGTAGTGTTAGCTTGGTGAAAATACACTAGTTGTCTCATTTTGCCAAACCATGCAAACTAGACACATACTATTTTTTCAAGTATCCCAATGGTACAACCCATACGCCATTATCCATTTGGAAAGCATACTCCGTTGATGTGAGTACCATTAAAAATGCGGGCTTATTCATTTTTTCAGTATCCACCACTTTTTCAAGCTTTAACAAGGCTTCTGCTGCAGCTTCAATTTCGCCTGCTCCCATTTTGATTTCAACAGCACCCCAACGCCCATCCGCAAGCTGAATGATGCCATCAATCTCTAAACCATTTTTATCATGATAATGATAAACATGTCCATCAATGCTCTCAGCATAAACCCTCAAATCCCTTATACACAGTGATTCAAAAAGTAAACCAAATGTTTCAAAGTCTGATAATAGTTTTTTAGGTGTTACCCTAAGCGCCGCGGTAGCTATCGAAGGGTCAACAAAATGTCTTTTAGCAGTTGTTCGAATTGCTGTTTTAGACCGGAGTTTAGCACTCCAAGCAGGCAAATCCTCTATAACAATTTTCTTCAAAGCATCAATATACTGAGTGATTGTGACTTGGGAGTTTGGCGGAGTTTTACTATAAACTTTGGCGAAGTCTATTAGAGTCCAAGCTGAACACGTATTTTTAGTGTTATTTTTGTTGGTGGATTTTTTGGGCAAGTTTAATATGGTTTAGTGTAATAAATTATTATAACTGTAAATTCAACTTATGGTTATCCCTAACTTGCTAACATACAGAGAAGGTGGGTAAATGAAATTAAAACTCTGGGCAATAAAAAACTTCAGCCAACGAACCGGACCTATTCAACTAGTCGTCGTAGACCTCGACCAAAGCAAACACTATCCCCTAAACTTTGTCTGCGTCCTACCCCGCTATTTCCGAATACTAGAAAAACGTAGCAGTAACTTTGCTAAACTCTTCGGACCCAAAAGTCATGATATGGCAAAAAAACTCTTAATCGACGCCTCACGCCGCGAAGACGACCCAGAAATCAAAAAACTAATAACCAAACGCCTAAAAGCCATCGAAGCAGAAGAACAAACCAGCCCCACTGTTGTTTAGCTTTTTCTGCCCAAAGAAAGCAAAAGGGGTAGCAAATAGTTATTTTCAACTAACCCAAAGCCGCCCTGTGTTGCAGAAAATTCATCATAAACCTTAACATCATCCGGAGTTAAACCTGGTGCAGCTATCGTAAAGGGCACCGGATCACGTGTATGTGTTCCCCTCTCTACCGGTGTAGGATGATCCGGCAAAACAGCAACTGCAACCGGCTCTCTAACCCCGTCTATGATTCTGCCCAAAAGTCTCTTATCCAAATCCTCAATAGTGCGCACTTTTAATTTGTAATCCCGCATGTGTCCCGCCTCATCAGGAGCCTCAACATGTACACAGACCAAATCACATGTTTCCAACGCTTTGATAGCCGCATCAGCCTTGCCTTCATAGTTAGTGTTAGCTAGACCAGTAGCACCCTCTACATTTATGATATTCATACCTGCATAAGCACCCAACCCCTTAACAAGATCAACCGCAGAGATAACCGCTGATTCTATACCAAATCTCTCTCTAAGCGTGGGCATAGCAGGCTTTTTCCCGCCTCCCCAAGGCCAAATCAAATTCCCCATCCGTTTTCCCGCTTTTTTCCTAGCGATGTTGACAGGATGATTGCACAATATGGCCCTAGAACCCTCAATCATATCCCTTAGCAACTGGGCGCTGTTTTCTGCATCTGGCACTTTGGCCTTGGGCATCACCTCACTTATGGCTTGGCCTGTAACATCATGGGGCGGGTTGCACAAGATTTGTTCCGGATGCGAAAAGTTGCGCATGATTAGGTAGTGGCGATAATCTAATCCCGGGTAGAATTCAATTTCGCCGGGTTTGCCATAGGCCTTCTTTACTGCATCAAGGAGTTGTGTGGCTTCTTCGGTTGTTATGTGTCCTGCGGAGTAATCTGCGACGGTGTTATTTTCTTCTGTTATAATGTTGCATCGATAGGCTGTATCCTCACTGCCCAGTTCTATGTTTCTTGAGGGCACTTCTAGTGCGCCTCTGCCGGTACAGTAGAGACGGGGATCATAGCCTAAAACTGAGCATATAGCAACATCTGAGCCAGGGGTACATTCATCGGGAACATTTTTGATTAACCCACTTTTGCCTCTGGCGGCTATGGCGTCCATATTTGGTTTAACGGCTGCCTGAAGGGGCGTTTTGTTGCCCAACTCTGGAATCGGATAATCAGCCATCCCATCGCCGATGACAAGTATGTACTTCATAATACTCACGCAGGTGTTAGGTGATGTTAATTGCATCTAGTTTATCTGCATATTGCCCCTAACCCTAAAAATAACATGAACTCTGCAATTCACTTTTAATTACCCCTCCCCTCCTCAGAAAAGTAGTTTGTTCGTTTGTTTTAAATATCTCCTGATACAACATCATCCTAAAGCTGTGAATAACATGTCAGAAGACACCGACATAATAGAAGATCAAGATCAAGATCAAGATCAAGATCAAGATCAAGATCAAGAAGAAGAGGAAACCTCTGAGCTATCAGCTGCGATGCAGCAGATTGAAGAAAATAAAAAGAAATACGAATTTATCGAAGATCTGCCTGGTGTCGGTCCAGCAACTGCGGGAAAACTTCGTGAACTGGGTTATCACACCGTTGAATCAGTGGCAATGGCAACCAGTCGTGAACTCGACCCTGTTGGTGTCAGCGAAAAAAAAGCTTTCCAAATTATCCAAGCGGCCCGTTCCTCAATTGGGCTCTCCTTTATCCGTGCAGACGAACTCTACAAAATGCGCAAAAGTGTACTGCGCTTAACCTCTGGTAGCAAAGCCTTAGATAAAATTCTAGCCGGAGGATTGGAAACCCAAACCATAACTGAATACTATGGCGAATATGGTAGCGGTAAAAGCCAAATGTGCCACCAGCTCTGCATAAACGTGCAATTACCTCCTGAGCGGGGCGGACTAAACGGCGGTGTTCTCTATATCGATACTGAGAATACTTTTCGACTTGAGCGTATTGTACAGATGGCAGAATTCGCCGGCCTAGACCCCGAACAAGCCGTAAAAAACATCATCTACGCAGAAGCCTACACAAGCGATCACCAAATGTTTCTGCTTGAAAATGCAGATGAAATCATAAAAGCAAACAATATCAAACTCATCATAATCGACTCTCTGACCGCACACTTTAGAAGCGAATACATCGGTAGAGAAATGCTAGCCTCAAGACAACAAAGGCTCAACAAGCACATGCATAAACTCACCGCATTAGCTCGTGCATTCAACGCTGTGGCCGTAGTCACCAACCAAGTTATGGCTAAACCCGATCAGTTCTTTGGCGATGCCATCCACCCCATCGGCGGCAACATCGTTGGCCACACCAGTCACACCCGCATCTATCTACGCCGAGCATCACATGGCCCAGTACGTATCGCAAGGCTTGTTTCAAGCCCATATCTGCCTGAAGGAGAGGAAATACTTAAAGTCACCGAAAACGGAATAGAAGATGTCTCTGAAGAAGAGAAAGCAACTAAATCCCGTGGACGCTAAACATGCCTATCGCACAAGCCCTAGTTACCCGATACTTCCAGCTCATAGTCAGCAGACAGTTCGCTGAAGCTGAACGTGAACTGGAGCGGGTCAAACAGAAAATGCAGAGAACCGAATGGAACCGCGGATACTTCCGTGCCCTCTATGGCATGTACCTATCCCGCAAAAACACCGCCGACGACTACGCCTTTTTCTCAAAAGTAGATGTAACCGACAAAGTAGCCCTAAATGACTACCGCAAAGAATTCCTCACACATATGGGTAACGGTCTACACGGTGACTTTGACCGCGGATACTTTTCTGCATGGGCCGACTGCATGCGCATCCTCTCACGCATGAACATCCCTGCACCCGAAAAAGCAGGCGAAAAAATCGAAACCACAAAAAGCGACAAAAGCCAAGCCACCATTGCAAACTTTTTAAAAGAAGCCAAAGAAGCCAAAGCCCAAGACGCTAAAGATCAAAAAGAAGATAAAGAAAGCAAAAAAGACGAAGAAGAAAAAGAAGAAGAATAATTCTCTATTTCTACTTTCTACTGGAATTTAAACCCTAAAAATTCAAAAATCCGTTGCGCACATCTCATTTTTAAAAAGCAAAGGCAAAGAAAGAAGAAGAATGAATGACCGGTTTCTACAAATATATCTGCATTGCAGTGTAGAAGATCACGAGGAAGGCTATCCATGCAAAGAAGAATATGCCTATGCCTGTGCTGAGGATTTTTGATTGTTGCTCTACTTTGCTCTTATACACGCCCCGCAGGATATAGTATGTTATAAGATAGAGAAGTATGGCTACTGATATACAGTTAATTAATGATGTTATCCCAGTTGCGCCGAAAACAAAATGCGCTAAAGCCGCAGTTATACCGCCTGTGGCTATACCCAATGTGGCTCGAAGCCAGTAAAGCTGAACGATAGGAGTCATCTAAACCTAATCCTTGGCACACTATATTTTGTGCCCTCTTAAAAACAATACCCAAGTATTAACCATTTCTATACTGTAAAGTCGCCATTTACAAACCCATTTACAAACCCATTTACAAACCCATTTACAAACGGTTAATTAATTTATAGCCCACACTATAAAGCTAAACGGTGCCCGAATTGGCTAAAAAAGAACTCACAAGCTTTGACATATCAGCAGCAGTCAAAGAACTCCAACCCATAATTGCTGATTCCCGAGTGAATAACATCTACCAATTCGGCGAAAAAGACCTAATCTTTAAACTCCACAAAACCGATCAACCTCCCCTGCGCATCGTCATAGAAGCAGGTCGACGACTCCACAGCACAAGCTACGCCGAGGAAAGCCCCGCAGAACCTCCGCCGTTTTGTATGCTCATGCGACGCTACCTCCGAGATTCATGGCTAAGAAAAATCGAACAATACGAATTTGAACGCATTGTAACCTTAACCTTTGAAACAAAAACCGGTCTGCTCAACTTGGTGGTCGAGCTGTTTGGGGATGGTAACATGATCCTCACAAACGAACAAGGCGTTATCATCCAAGCTATGCACTTCAAACACATGCGCGACCGTGACATCAAACGAAGTCAAGTTCTGGTCTATCCCCCCGCAAGCGGCAAAAACCCTTTCCAAATCACTCCCCAAGAACTCGATGAAGGCATAAAAAATGTTGGCGACACCGAAATAGTGCGCACCCTCGCCAGATTTTTAGGCATAGGTGGCGTATATGCCGAAGAACTCCTACTCAGAGCCGTCATAGAAAAAACTAAAAAAAGCAAAGACCTCACCCAAACCGAAACCTCAACCATTTTTGAGGCCCTGCAGTCTTTGCTATCTGCCGTTAGAGAAAACAAACTAGAACCCGCCATAGTCCTAGATGACGATGGCAACTTTTTAGATGCAATCCCCTTCAAACTAAGACGATACGAAAACTGCAAAACCCAACCCTTCCAAACCTTCAACGCCGCCCTAGACGAATTCTATCTCCGCGTTACCGCAGTTGAAAAAGCAGCAAACACTGCTGATGTCACCCAACTAAAACAAGAAGCCCAACGCCTCAAACGCATAGTGACTGAGCAAGAAAAATCCATAGCTGAAGAAGAACAAAAAGCCGAACACGTCAAACAAATCGGTGATGTCATCTATGCACACTTCACTGAACTCCAAACCTTTCAAGAACAAATCCTCAAAGCCAGCAACCAAGGCTATGAATGGAAAGTCATAATCGCACAAATCATGACAGCCAAAAAAGCCAACAAACTCCCCGCCGCATACACCGAATCTTTTGACAGCAAAAACCTAGCACTTAACCTCTCCATTGATGGCTACAATTTCGGCCTAAGTTTACGCAAATCCATCTTTGAAAACGCCAATACCTACTACGAAAAAGGTAAAACAGCCAAACAAAAAGTCCAAGGCGCCCAAACCGCACTCAACCAATCCAAAAAGAAACTCGCCCAAGCCGAACACGAACTCCAAGAAGCCGAAGAACTCAAAAACCTCAAACCCGCCCAAATCATGGACGCTCTATCAAAACGCAAAGAAGCCCTGGCCAACAAACAATGGTACGAAAAATTCCGCTGGTTCACCACATCCGATGACTTCTTAGTAACCGCAGGTAAAGATACCGTAAGCAACGAAGTGCTCATAAAAAAATACACCACCCAAGACGACATTGTGTTCCACGCAGAAATCACCGGTTCACCCTTTGTTGTGATCAAAACTGAGGGTAAACCCATAACTGAGCAGGCCCTCAAAGAAGCTGCCGAATATGCCGCTTCTTTCTCACGCGCCTGGCGAGAAAACGCAGGCTCAGCTGATGTCTACTGGGTCAAAGTCGACCAGCTAAGCAAAAGCGGCCCAAGCGGCGAATCCATCCCCCACGGCGCATTTTTCGTGGTAGGCAAACGCAACTGGTACCGAAACACACCCCTAAAAGTCGCCATAGGCATATCCATCGACGACGATGAAACCCGATTTGTGGGTGGCCCCCTAGACTCGGTGAAAGCAAAAACCAAAACCTACATCGTTTTACTTCCAGGCGACTACCAAGGCAAAGAACTCCTACAAATGGCCATGCGCTCAATCACCGCAAAACTCTCAAAAGAACAACGCGAAAAAGCCGGCAAAACAAGCATCGAACAGATTCGCGAGTTTATACCCTACACCAAAGGAGCAATAAACCAAAAAGCAATATAGCCCATCCTCGATTCCTTATTTGAAAATAGTAAAAATGCGATATATTGTCTGCTAAATTGTCATAAAATATAAATTCTATTCATTTAGTGTCTTCAGCAATTAAATATTTATTTGATAATAACTCTATTCAAGCGATAATAAATTTTTGGTGAGAATTATTACGGTCAAATTATATTTTTATTTGTCCGACCCTGATGGATAGCGTCGATGATGTTCTTCGCGTAGCACTTTAAATGCATCAAAATTCATTTTTTCTGTTTGAGCGCCTCCTAAATTGGAATATAGCTCTATTATATCTGGGTGCTCGTAAGCCTCGGCAAGCTCGATTATCTGCTCTTTTACTTCATACATTTTAATGTAAGAAAACCAAAGGGAATACAAAACAAGACTTAATGTTGCAATCAGCCAAACTCCTGTAAACCCCTGAAAGTATTGTTTTAGGTGTTGTACTAACTTAATATTATAGAGAGTGTTGACCAATAGATATATTGTAGGGTGTGTTTATATTAATTCAGCCGGTGGCTGTTATGGTTGAATGTAAAAATTGTGGTTCTGAAAAAACAGTTAAAAGCGGGCAACTCCGCGGA
>NZ_WRFL01000059.1:0-13642 GCF_009778815.1 Candidatus Bathycorpusculum sp. | reverse complement strand
CTGATGTCGTAGTTGTTGTAGCCTTGTGTGAAGGGGGTGGTCCAGGTGACTTTTTTGGCTATTTGGGTGTTGTATAGTTGGTCATCAGCTGGGTTTCGATTGTATGCTACCAAAGCCTGATTATTCTCAAATACAACTCCCTCAAAAACAAAAAGCTTGTAAAGATTTTCAGCATCAACCCATACCCCGCCTCCATTATTGATTGCGGTGTTGTCTGAAATCTTGCCTCCTGTCACTTTAACCGTGCCTGATTCTATACTAAAGTGGTCTCCAATAGATATGCCGCCGCCATCATAAGCGGTGTTGTCTGAAATCTTGCCTCCCGACATGCTAAATGAACCATAAGACACGCACGCGCCGCCACCATAACCGCAGTGTTGTTAGCAATCACACTATCGCCTGACATGGTGAAGGTGCCGCTGTTGTACACTCCGCCACCGGAATAATTCACTTTATTGCCCAAAATCTCGCCATCAGTCATGCTAAGCGTACCGCCTGATGCAACAGTTACTCCTGTGCCATGAACACCTCGGGCATGGGTTACAATAATACCCTCAAGCCCAAGTGTCCCACTATTCTCAACAATAACTGTGGGTCCATTAGATGTGCTGATTAGTTTGGAAAACATATCCCCCTTACTTTCTAATGTAATGTGTTTATTCACAGAAATAACAAGTGGTTCGGTGAGGGTGATGCCTTGATCAAGAACAATAACAACCGGCAATCCATATGCCGCATTATTAGTAGCAGTTCTAAGTTCTGTTTCAGTTTTAACGTATACAGTACCCTGTATAGGGCTTAAAGTGAGTACACAAACAATCAAAGAAACTACCAGTAGTATAAGCAGTAAAGAAATAACAAGCCATGTTTTACGCTGAACTTTACGCAAACTAAACCCTGACTTAGTCTTTGTATCCATATATTTGTCTGGTAATAGTTTAATTACACGATCCAACCTGCTGGAGTTAAGGTTGGGGTTCATTATGTTTTTGTTTTGCTGTCACATCCGGTAAGGCCAATATCTTTAGATTCAGTAAATGTTTGACTTCTATATTTCCAGATACCGAGTTACCTCCTGAGGGACCGCAGCCAAGCGTTAGCGATGGCAGGAGTTTGTTGTAGATACCCCCTATTGCTCCTTGCGCGGCAGCGGTGTTTACTAGCATCCGGCAAGTTTTCATTCGTTTTGCAAACTCTTCAAGTCTTTCCGCATCATTGGTATATATCACAGACGTATGCCCCAGACCGCCTTCCTCGATGAGTTTTTCAGCTTTGCTAAGTGCATCTTCAAAATCCTCCGCACTATACATAGCAAGCACAGGTGAGAGTTTTTCACGCGCAAAGGGCTCCTCATAGAGATCGGTGCTGTCCACTTTAGCAATGAGAATTTTCGTACCTGCCGGAACAGTTATTTCGGCTATTTTCGCGATTTTTTCAGCCGACTGCCCTACTATATCAGGGTTTAGGGTTCCATTTTTTAAAATTATTTTCCTAACTTTGTCTTTTTCCTCAGCGTTTAAAAAATAACATCCGTTGGCTCTGAATTTTTCTTCAACGCTATCAAATATGTTCTTAAATGCTATGACTGATTGCTCAGAGGCACAAATTACTCCATTATCAAAAGTCTTTGACTCAATAATGGATTTGACCGCAAAATCGATATCAGCAGTATCACCAATGATAGCTGGAGTATTTCCCGGGCCTACCCCAATGGCTGGTTTGCTGCTAGAATAGGCGGCTTCTACCATACTTGGCCCACCGGTTGCAAGGGTGACATCGGTACGTTTCATAAGGGCGTTGATAAGCGGCAAGCTGGGTGCATCAAGCCAATCAAAAATTCCCTCAGGCGCTCCCGCGGCAACTGCATCAGCAAGAACTATCTTGATCGCTTCAATGGTGCAGTTTTTTGCCCGTGGATGGGGACTAACTATCATACCATTGCGCGTTTTGAGTGCGAGCAGGGCTTTAAAGACTGCTGTAGAGGTTGGATTGGTGGTGGGGATGATGGCGGCAATAACGCCTATGGGATCTGCAAATTCAGCGTTACCATTTTTATCCATGCCCACAAAATCACATGTTTTTGTATTTCTATAACAATTATAGATCTCCTCTGCGGCAAACCGATTTTTTACCTCCTTATCTTCCACTATTCCCATGCCTGTTTCTCTAACTGCAGCTTCAGCAAGATGACGACTTTCACGGTATGCGGCATTGGCGGCGGCGGCAAAAATTCTATCCACTTGTTCTTGATTTAGTTTTGCGAATTTCTTTTGTGCCTCTCTAACTTTTGCAATTTTTGCTTCTAATTTTTTTATATCAGCTTCTAACTTGGCGTTTTTATCTTCTAAACTGAGCAGGGATTCTAATGTGGGGGTATTGTGCATGTTGTCTTCTATTGTTTTTATTTTTATCATGTCTTCGCTAATTTTTCCCATCTGACCTCTCTCTTCCATAATAAATTTACAACAGAAACTCTCCGAGCACAAACATAGGACACTTATGCCCTTTGAACATAGTTCACACTTGACCTTCGTTAGTTAAATGTTTGCCTTTCAAAAATTTACATTTGTCCATTAATAAGTATACATACGAAAACCTAAACAAAGCCATAACACCTACCAAAACAGCATCCTCGATAGGGCTGTTGTTCTTCTTGATTTGGATAACTGGTTACAAATTGTAACCAGTTGAAAATGCCTGTGCCGGATGGAAAAATGCGCCTTAAACTTGAACTTTACCCGTTAAATGGTGTCTCCCTAAAATCTACATTTCATCCATCAATTGAGTATTCATACGAAAACTAAACAACCTACTCACCTAACCAAACTGACTCATGTCTTCACAGGTTAACTTAATATCTCAAATATGCCTAACTTGGTCTATTGGACTGGCACTGAGATGTCTGGTCATCGATCCAACTTGCAGTGCATTAATTCAAAAAGTTGTTGGAGCATAACAAGACTTGGAAACTCGGGGATTTAAAAATTGGCATCTTCCACAACACACGCCTCTAAGGGTAGCGCTAAAATGTTATTCCGTGCCCCTGACTGCAATGTTTACTGTTGCTATCATTTTTACTTCTTCATTTATCCTACTTTCCACAAACACAACCTCACCTACAACAATTCCAACAATACTTGACACTGCCTCATCTAATGATGACTTTACTGCGCCAGAACTTCTCTGGAATTACCACGCAAAGAGCAGAGCTGGTAATGCTTCTCCTGTTCTTGCTCGAGGGGTTCTCTATTTTACATCTGATGATGACTATATTTATGCACTAAATGTTGCTAGTGGAACAGTATTGTGGAAGGCCATTTACTATCATTCGTTTATAGCGGTTGATGACGGTACGCTTTTTGTGAATGATAATCGGCGAATGTATGCTCTAGATGGACGTAGTGGTGACATAATTTGGGAAAAAACTGTAAGCCCTGGAGGCGGAGACTTTATTATTGCCCCTTCGGTTGTTGCGAATGATATTTTGTATGTTTGTCTTGAATCTGGTCTTCGTGCTTTAGATGCTACTACGGGTGTGATATGCTTTGGCAATATGTAGGTCCTATGTATGTTGTTACTTCTCCTTTGGTTGTTGATGATGTTGTTTATGTGGGGTCGTATAACACTGTTTATGCTTTCGACGCTCAACGTAACCACAAAATTTGGAGTTATTCAGTAGAAGCTCCTTCTTCTGACCCTCGGGTATCTTGGGTATCTTCTTTTGTGGTTGATGCTGGGTTGCTTTATTTTTGTGCTGCTGATGGTGGCGTTTATGCGCTTGAGACTGACAGCGGCAAAAAAGTTTGGAACTTCACCTACACTGCTGGTGTGCCGTTTTATGCTCCTCAGGGGCCTCTTCTTAGCGATGGGTTGCTTTATATGGGTTCGGAGACTGGTAGCGTGTGTGCGTTAAATGCGTCTGATGGGACTAAAATTTGGAGTTCTGTTATAGGTAAGAGTAGTTTGTCGGTGCCGGCGGTTTATGAGAATGTTTTGTATTTCGGTTCTGATGATGGTAATCTTTATGCTCTAAACGCTACTAGCGGTCTTGAATTATGGCGTTATACTCTATCGCGTCCTTTTTCTTGGAATTGGGGTTTTGGGGGTGTTGGTTCGCCTGTTATTTGTGATGGGGTTTTGTATGTGCGAAGTGGTGAGAGTGTTTCTGCTTTGGCGGTTTCGTCGTCTTTTGTGTTGCCTTCTTTGCCGTTTTATTTGCCGCCTTTTTTGGTTTTACTAATTGTTGTGGTTGTGGTTGTGGTTGTGGCTTGTTGTGTGTGTTTTTATTTGTTGCGAAGACGAAAAATGGCTAATAAACCCAACGCAGAGTTTTGATTTTTTATCCTCTGATTATTTGTCATCGATTCATATGTAGGGTCAATATATTTCTTAAATTACACGGCTCGATTGCTACTCCATCGACTACACGATAGGTTAGCTAAAAACCTTGTAACAACGAAAGGCGCATGTTTGGTTGCTAAGAAAACCCAAGCATTAGGCCAATGGAGAGTATCCTTAAATCAAACAATTCCGTTAACGTTTCAGACCACTATTTACTGAGATGTTTGACATGGAAACTTGGGATGTCATAATCATAGGTGCCGGTTCTGCAGGACTATCTGCTGCCATCTACACTGTTAGAAGCGGCCTTAGAACCTTGGTTTTAGATGAAAAAATCGCAGGCGGAACCATAACCAATGCTCCCACAGTCGTTAATTATCCTGGCTTTTTAGAAATCAACGGGGCAGAGTTAGCACAAAAAATGACTGAACATGCACGTAACTTCGGAGCCGCTATACATGAAATTGAAGCCGTAACCGCTTTGGCTCTTCAAGGTGACATTAAAACTGTAACCACCCCCACAACCACATACAACACAAAAGCCCTCATCATCTCAACAGGTTCTCACTACAAAGAACTTGGTGTAGAAGGGGAACAAACATTCAGGGGACGAGGTGTGAGTTATTGCGGAGTTTGTGATGGACCCTTCTTTAGAGACAAACACGTCTTAGTGGTCGGCGGAGGCAACTCAGCCTGCATCACCGCACTGTATCTTTCCGGTTTAACCGCACAAGTTAGTGTTATTCATCGCCGCGAAACATTTCGTGCCGAACAATCCCTAGTGGAAGACCTCACAGCTAAAGATAACATCAAAATTTTCTGGAACACCGAAATCCAAGAAATCAAAGGCGACAAAAAAGTCCACGCAGTCACTCTAAAAAACAACAAAACAAAACAAACAAGCGAAATAGCAGCCGATGCAGTGTTTGTTCAAATCGGCGAAACACCCAACAGCCAACTTGCAAAAACCAACGGCGTTGAAGTCGACGATCACGGATACATAAAAATCGACATACACCAACAAACCAACCTCCCAGGTGTATTTGCCGCAGGCGACATAACCAATCACCCCATAAAACAAGTCGGCACCGCAGTGGGCCAAGGCATAACCGCTGCCCTAGAAGCATACGCCCACATCAAACAACCCTACCACAAAAAACACCCCATAGAAACAGCAACCCAACTCTCAAACACAAAAAACCCATCCAAACCCTAACAACAGCGTGAAACACATGCAGCAGTATACCATCTATTACTTTACCTCAACGGGTAACTCACTGCAAATTGCACGTCAACTCGCCTCAACCCTCAAAAACACAACCCTCCAATCCATGACCATCCAACCACCCAGCCAATCCATTGGCGGGCAAAATCAATCTATAGGGTTTGTATTTCCGGTATACTTTCTTGGGTTGCCCCGAATAGTTAAACGATTTGTCCAAAACCTGACTATACAGCCCGAAACTTACTGCTTTGCCATCTCAAACTTTGGAGGAAGTTCAATGGACTCCTTGGGTATGCTCAACGATGTTCTCAAACAAAAAGGGTGTTATCTATCCTACGGTGATGGTATCAAGATGCCAGATAACTACATTCCCCGATATGATGCGCTTCCCGTAGATGAAGCCCAAAAAGTGATAGACGCCGCCATGGTCAAGGTAAATACAACAGCCCAAGCTATCACCAAACAAACAGTTCAGCCTATAAAACGTAAAGCAAAACTGTTATGCAAAATCATAAATGACCTCTTTATGTACCGAAACATTGAAAATTTCGACAAAAAATTCGCCGCCGATAACACCACCTGTAACGGTTGCAATCTGTGCCAAAACATCTGCCCCGTACAAAACATAACCACAGATAATCATCAGCCAGTCTGGCACCACCAATGTGAACGATGCATGGCCTGCATCCAGTGGTGCCCCACCCAATCAATCCAATACGGTAAAAAAACCGCCGCATTCAAACGTTACCACAACCCCACCATTAACGCCCAAGACATCACCCTAAAAGACCGCCTTAGCCCCATACAGTAATATAGCCTCTAGACCATCCGTGTAGTATGCGCAAGATTAAAGCGTCAAGTAACTATCTAAAAAACCAAACCCGAAAAAACCTAGCCAAAGCTACTCTATGTATTCTAATTTTGTTTGGTCTACTATTTGCTGTTCTGTATCGAGCTATCACAACCCTTAGCTGGGACCTGCTAAACTGGATCGGGTTGGCTTTTCTGATTGTTCCCCTAGTCGCTTTTTACTATTATCTGCGTAAATACCGCATCTTTAACGGCGGTTGGACAGGAGAAAAACAAGTCGCACAACACCTCAACAAAACCCTAAACGATGACTACTACCTCATAAATGACCTCTATTTGCGAGAGGGTGGCGGAGACATAGACCACGTGGTTTTAGCACCCGGAGGCATATTTGTGTTAGAAACCAAAAACTGGAGCGGCAACGTAACCTGCAGCGGAGATGAGTGGCAACGCAGGGGCAAACGCAACTTTAACTCAAGCCCCAGCCGACAAGTCAAACGCAACGCCCAAAAAATACAACACATAATTGACTGCTCACAAACTCTACGCTCCATGGGCATCTGGGTAGAGGGCATTGTAGTTCTAACCAACCGATCTGCCTCGGTCCAGCTCAACAATCCAGCTGTGCCCATTCTTAAACTCCAACAGCTCCCCGAGTATATCTCCTCAAAGGGTGGCTCTAGGCGCTTTTCACGTGACCAGCTTGAAGCCATAGCAAAAGAGATCACTAAACAAAAAGCTTAGGCGCTTGGGGCTCAGGCGGCATAATGGTGAGCCAAGATCGACGTTTTACCAGCGCAAACGATGTTATGCCTGTTATAAAGAGACTAACAATAACAAACGAGTTCGGTAGTGCACGTCCGTTATTTTGAATTGTTGAGAGCAGTATGGAGAAGCTGCAGTAAAACGCGAAAATCCCAGTTATAAACTGAGATATATGAAGCGCCATTTTTACTCGACACGCTTGAGTTTTTAACCAGTTCAAGCCTGTCTCCATATACTTTGAAACATCAGGTAAATCATCCAGCAACAGTGCAATGCCTCCCAGCATAAACGCTCGTCCCACATTCACCGCTACGGAGCTATTATCCACAAAGAAGAGTGTGTGAAGCGAAACAGGCGTAAAAAACACCACATAAGCAGACGTAATTATTATCGCAAAAATGGCATAGACATAGTGATGGAAGAGAACACGATGGATGTGGAGAACTCGACCTATGGCCGCACTGTGAAAAATATTGATCGCCGCAGCAGCAAGCGCAAGCCAAAACAAACTAGCACTAAGCAGATACGGCTTATAGGGTTGCCAGTAGGGGTAGGACCGATAATAAGCATAGAGAATGCCCGCAACAGTGGCTATGCTGATAAGTGCATTAAAAATCAGCGCAAGGCTAAAAATCTTTTTTAGAAGCGTTTTACCTAAGCCGGCCATGCAAATCTTTCTGCCTGATCTTCCGTTTACACTGGAGGGGTTGCTTACCCAGCATTTTAAGATTACCGTATGGTAGCCACAAAAATTTCAAGCATCAAAGCACTAAATACCATAGGCCTACACCATCACCATACCGCTCAGGAGTGGACTAATTATCTTGTTGTGTGTTTATCTTGTGGTTGTCTTTGTCAACATTTTGCGGTGTATGATTTTGTATTATTAAGTTTTATTAGCTAGGTCTTGATAAGCACCCTGTGAGGAGAGAGCAAGACTGAAGTTTGATATTAAATACAAGCCTTCCTATGCGATGTTGGTAGCCAATTTTGATCAAGGTGAAACCTTGACTGCAGAGTCTGGTGCTTTGACCTATATGACTCCTAACATTGAAATTCACACTCGCAAACGTGAAAAAAGTTTGTGGGGTAGTTTGGGGCTTAGTCTCATTGGCGGGCAGTCTTTTTGGGTAAATGACTATACTGCTAAGAATGGTTCTGGTGAAGCGGCTTTTGTTGCGGCGCCTGTGGGTGATATCAAACAACTTGATGTAAAATCTGGTCAGGGTTATGTTATTCAGAAATCTTCCTATCTTGCCTCTACTCAGGATATCGATTTAGATGTTAAATGGGAAGGTTTCACTAAGGGTCTTTTTGGGCAGGGTGTATTTATGATAAAAGCTACCGGTAAGGGTCCTCTTTTTATCAACACTTTTGGTGCCATTGACACGCATATTCTCCAAGCAGGTCAAACTTTGATTGTAGATAATTTCCATCTTGTGGCTTTTAGTGAATCTTGCAGTTATCGTGTTAAAAAAATTGGCGGCTTAAAAGAGACTTTGTTAAGTGGTGAGGGGTTAGTAACTGAAATCACTGGACCTGGTGAGATTCATATTCAAACCAAAAATCTTCAGGAATTCACTGAGTGGCTCTGGGTGTTGCTTGGTCCTAGGGTTAATAGTTCGCGTGCAAGATAACAATCTTTTTATTTTCTTTTTGTTTAAGCATCATACTTGGACGTGGAAACTTGGGTAGCATTGGTCTTGGCGTATTTGTTGGGTTTTTGATAACTGTTGTCATGGGTATAATGTTTCCTGGGGTTGGGCATATTTTAGGTGGCTTTTTAGGTGGTATAGTGGCTGGGTTAATTGCTCGAAGCGCCATTGGTGGGGTTTTGGCTGGTTTTCTATCTGGGATTGGGAGTGCGGTTGTTTTGGTTATTTTGGCCTTGATCGTTTTTGCCTTTAATTCTCAATCGGATTGGGGTTTTCTTGGTGCTTTGGTCAGCGGGGTAACTGGTGCGGCTCTAAGTATTATAGTTGCGGTGGTTGCCGTGGTGGCTTCTGTTATAGGTGGTTTTATCGGCGGGCTTTTTGCGCGAAGATAAATCAATGTAGTTGGATATTTACACCAACAAAACCTAAACTGTGTCTTTTCTCTGGTGTGTTCTGTTGAGGTGAATACTTTGGGTAATATATGGTTAGGTGCATTTGCAGGATTTTTGCTAACCGTGATTTTGGGTTTTCTGTTTCCTGGGTTAGGTACCTTAGTGGGTGCTTTTGTAGGCGGGATTGTTGCGGGTTTGATTGCTCAAGGCGCTGGTCGTGGTGCCATTGCAGGCTTTTTAGCGGGTATATTTGGCGGCATAATCATAGGTGTTTTGGCAATCTTTGGTTTAGCTTTCATTGGCGGGCTTACAACTGGACCTTTGGGTGCCCTAACGGGTGGTTTGGCTGGTCTAGCAGTTGGGTTAATTGGCATTATGCTTGCGATTCTCGCAGGTATAGTCTCAGCAATTGGGGGTTTAATTGGCGGCGCGCTTAGACCCCCGCGCTATCGAAATCACTCCGCTTACTAACTAGCTAACTACTTATCTGTCTATCATGAAGGCTTTTTCGTGGGTGATTTTTTCGGGGATAGTGTCTATAACCATCTTTTCTTCTGGTTTTCTGCTTAACCCGATGGGTGTTAGTTGTTCTGCTAGTTCTAGTGCGGCTTCTAATTTTGTGTTTTTTTCGGCATAAATCTCAAAGAGCACGCCGTCTTTGCGTACGGTATCGCCCAGTTTAGCATGGAAAACTATTCCTGCGCCTTTCTCTTTGGGTGCTCCTGCCATGCGGGCAATTCGAACAATACTCTCGGTGCTCATCCAAAGTACTCTGCCTGCCTGTTTAGAGCGTACTGTTGCGTGGTGTGGTCCAATCGGTATATCTGTGGGTTTAATTTTTGGATTCCCGCCTTGGATTTCGATAATTTCACGCATTTTCTTCTCAGCCTTCCCCGAATCAATCATATTCTCAGCTGTGTTGCGGGGATTGTCTACGCCAACCATATCTAGAAGCATGCTGGCTAAACTTACTGCTTTTTCACGCAGATCCGGTGGTCCAGCACCCATAAGCGTTGATAGCGCTTCTTGAGCTTCCAGTGCCGGTCCAATACCACAACCCAATGGCTGATCACCAAACGTTAAGGCACACTGGATGTTTAAGCCCAAGCGTTGGCCTAACTCGAGAAAATCTGAGGCAAGAGTGTAGGCTTCTTGACGCGTTTTAATCTTAGCCCCCAGACCGGTGGGTATATCAATAACTACATGGGTGGCGCCGATGGCTTTTTTCTTACTTAGAATCGAGGGCAAAAGCATCGGATCAATACCTAAGGGATACTCTACTTGGATAAAAAGATCATCGGCTGGAGCCAGCTCTAAAGAACCCCCCCAAACAAGACAACCCCCCGTCTTTTTAACAACCTCTTGTATTTCTTCAATAGCTAAACTAACGGGACAAAGAGTCTCAACCCGATCAGCTGTTCCCGCAGGAGAGGTTATAGCACGTGAGGACGTCTTGGGGATGGTAAATCCCGCCGCAGCCACAATAGGAACAACCAACATACTAGTTTTATCTCCTGGGATGCCGCCCACACTGTGTTTATCTAAAATTGGTCCTCTGCCAAAATCCAAGGTTTTACCGGTTAAAATCATGGCTCTAGATAGCGCTTCAAATTCACTCATCCCCATCCCATGAATACTCAAAGCCGTAAGAAACCCCGCAATCTCCACCGTACTAAGCCGCCGATCAACCACATCTCGAACTATAGCCACTATCTCTTTTTCCCGAAGCCGCTCCCCATGAAGCTTAGCCCGAATATTAAAAAGCGACTCAGGAAGCGACGCCAACTCGACTCCAACCCGCTCATCACTACTAATACCTAGTGCCGTCTCAGTTTCCTCAAAAAGCCCAATACGATTCTCAGCAAAATGCTCAGCAATATTTGTGATAGCAACCACAGTCTTTACCCCATAGGTAATCTTTATCCTATCGGAACTGTGCACCCCAAGCAGGCTCGCAGTCTTTTGCCCAATAACTGCAACTCGATTCCCACCCGTTGTTATGTTTAAGAGCTCTACCCCAAGATCCATAACATCAACTCTAAACACTGATTGAGAGTCAGATAGTTAAAGATTTTAAGGATTACCAGCTAACTTAGCCCGAGGAACACTCGTTGAAGTACCTTGACTTTATCGAACTAACCTACAAACCCAAAGCATCAGACTTAATCTGCACTTTCCAAGTAGAACCAGACGGCATAAGCCTCGAAGAAGCCGCAGGCGGAGTCGCCGCAGAAAGCAGCATAGGCACATGGACCGAACTCACCACCGAAAAACCCTACATCAAAAAACTAGCCGCCCACGTCTATAGCATCAAAAATAGCATCATCAAGATCGCCTACCCTGCTGAACTTTTTGAAAACGACAACATGCCAAACATCCTAAGCAGCATCGCAGGCAACGTATTTGGCCTAAAAACCCTCAAAAACCTGCGTCTTCTTGACATAACATTCCCCAAAACCATCCTCACAAGCTTCGAGGGCCCCCAATACGGAAGCGATGGCATCCGCAAACTCCTCAAAATCCAAAAACGACCGCTAATCGGTACCATCATCAAACCCAAACTCGGCCTAAACACCACCGATCACACCAAAGTAGCCTACGAAGCATGGATAGGCGGATGCGATATAGTCAAAGACGACGAAAACCTCAGTAGCCAAAAATTCAACCCCTTTCCCGACCGCCTCACCAAAACCCTAGAAGCACGCGACAAAGCCCAATCCCAAACAGGCGAACGCAAAGCCTATCTGATAAACATCACCGCCGACACAAAAACCATGCTCAAACGCGCCAAAGCAGTCGAAGCCCAAGGCGGAGAATATGTCATGATCGATATTATAACCTGTGGCTGGTCCGCACTCCAAACCCTACGTAGCCAAAAATTCAAACTCGCCATCCATGCCCACCGCGCCGGACACGCCGCCTTCACCAAAAGTCCTGTTCATGGTATTGCTATGAAACCCATCGCAACCATCGCACGCATAGTAGGTGTTGACCAACTCCACGTCGGTACAGTTGTCGGTAAAATGTCAGAAACAAAAGCCGAAGTGCTCGAAAACATTGAAGCCTGCACAAGTAAATCCAGCGGACTCAAACCCATACTACCCGTTGCCAGCGGAGGATTACACCCTCGACTTGTACCTAAACTGATGGAGATATTTGGCAACGATGTCATAATACAAGCAGGCGGAGGTATTCATGGACATCCCGAAGGCACCGCCGCAGGCGCAAAAGCGATGCGACAAGCAGTCGAAGCAACCCTTGAGTTACGCTCACTACCTGATTATGCTAAAAATAACCGTGAGCTCGCTCTTGCCCTAAAACAATGGAAAGCCTAAAATCTCAACCCTTTTTACTTGTAAGGTAACACATATCACATTATACCGCTCACCTTTCATACGATATAATTTATATTGTGGCTACACATAAGTGCCGTATTGTATGAGAGGAAACCCCATGGATATTAAAATTAAAAGACTTCACTTCAACCTAAACAAGCATTATAAAAGTTTGTTGATCGCCTTCTCCCTATGGGTGCTACTGATTTCTCTGCTACCTTGCTATGTATTGACCTCAAGTGCTGAGAGCTTTCCTCTCGAAATTGCTGAACTTGCTAGCAATGAGAACTCGCTTAGAGCTGCTGTCAATCGCGATAGTGGATCAGCTATCATCGCTATTAATGCCGATATCCAGCTTAGCGCACCACTTACTATTGTAGCAGGCAAAGACATTACACTAAAAAGCAAAGGTAATGCCGGATTTTTTAAACTCATTGGTGCACCTGGTGCAGACACTATCACTGTTGAGAGCGGCGCGATATTGAAACTTGCCAACATACATGTAACTCATACAACCGATGCTACCGGCACCGGAGTAACCGTCCAATCAGGTGGTACACTAACCATGTCGGACGGCGAAATTTCAGGCAACACTGGCAACTGGGGCGGCGGCGTAGCAAATTTGGGCCGTTTCACACTATCTGGCGGCACAATTACCAAAAATACAGCCAACAGAGGAGGCGGCGTAGCCACCGGCGGCAGTCCAACAAGCAACGCCGACTTTACCATGTCGGGTGGCGAGATATCTAACAACAAAGCCACAAACTCCGCCACCGGAGGAGGCGGTGTTAGTATCAGCGGCGGTAGCTTTAAAATGATTGACGGCCTAATCTCAAAAAATAGCGCCCCAAATGGCGGCGCCATATATTCCGATAACGGCGAAGTACGCTTGTCTGCTGGTACGATCACTAATAACAATGCATCCAACAACGGCGGCGCAATTTATATCAAAAATCTTGAACTCCTCCATATTTCTGATAGCCTAATATTTTCAGCTAATCAGGCTTTGGTAGCATACAATCGAAACCCAGCTGATGACCAACTATACAACACCCAAATAGCCAAAAAAGTCACCTGGACCACCCCCTTCACACAAGGCTACAACAACTACGACATCAG
>NZ_WRFL01000058.1:0-13743 GCF_009778815.1 Candidatus Bathycorpusculum sp. | reverse complement strand
GGGCTTGTTTGGTAGATGGTTTGGGCAGAATTATGGCTTGTTGGGGGTTATGGGTTGTTTTGTGCTTGTTTTTGTGTTTGGTGGTGTTTTCCCGTTATGGTTTGTTTAGATAAGTTGTTTTTGAGGTTTTCCCGTTTGATGTTATTGTTTTCCCGTTTTTTCCCAGTTTACATTTGTTTTTTGCTGTTTTGTTAAGGCTTGTTTTATGGTTATTTGGACATTTTAGTTGTTAGAAATGGCGTGTTTTGTGTTTGAAGTTGTTTTCCCGTTATGGTTTGTTTAGATAAGTTGTTTTTGAGGTTTTCCCGTTTGATGTTTTTAGAATTTTAGAGCGCAAATAGAGTTTGCACTGAGAAGAAAAACGGGTTTTTCCCACATTGAAATACGCCTTAACGCCGGCCAGCAGTCAACAGACAAGATGTTCCACAAAGGAAGCACCCTATCAATAAGCCAAACTATTTAAATCAAAAAAAATGTATGTGTTTAAGTCAGTTCAGAGAATACGAACAATATCCCACAATATTGCAATATTGTTCACAAATTCCCTGATGTACTAAACACATACGAAAAATAAACAAAAATGAATAGGTCACAGATAATGAAGTTAACTAAATATGACTATTATTACGAAGGCAATGTAATAAGTGTGTGTCAAACATTCAGTGGATTTGAATTATTAATAAATGATGAAACAAAAGATAAAAAAACAAAATATTGGACAGGAGTAGTAACATTAGAAGCATATTTAAAAACTGGAGAAACAGTTAAAGTAATAGCTGAAATGAACCATAGTAACAACAAATATACTGTTTTTGTAGATAGCCTAGAATTAAAAACACAAAAATATAATTATACTAAACCAGTAAAAAACACAGAAATAATAAAAGAAAAAATAATAGAACGACAAGTAATCATGATACGTTGTCCTTACTGTGGAAAACTTAGAGAAGAAACACAATTACAATGTAACAATTGTGGAGGACATAAATCGTGAGTAATGAAACCAAAAAAACAGAGTTATGTTCAGTTACATTTGACTTGTATGCAGCAGATAAGACAACGTAGACCAAAATTAGTTGTCGTTTAATCCATTGACTTTAATGTTGTGTTTTTCAATCATATTTTTTGTTTCTTCGTCAAATATACCCAAACTGCGCTCTTCTAAAGAATTTCTTGCACAAAGATACCGCTTACCCCCTACCGTCTTAATTCTAAAACGCCAACCCTCACGCACAAAATTCAACACCAAACACTCCTTAGACACACCCTCCACTATCTGCGACTTATTTTTCGGCTCATCTAAAGAAGAAGACTCAACGAGTTGTCTGGGCAACTCTACAGACCGCTTGACGTCTTCAAGTTCAAGGCACTGTTGGCCGTCTTTAGGGGTATTGTTTGATTGGTTGTTGAGTAGGTCTATGATTTCTATGGTTGCCATTTCAGGGTGATTAGGTTCAAATCGGGCGGCATTAGCAACTAAAGTGGCGTTCCACTCCCAAAGCTTCTCCCGCAGCTTTTCCTCATCAATTTGGCTGGGTACGATAAAGACTGTTGGAAAGCCCATTTTTCGATTACGCTGATAATTACTCTCCAGTCTATCCCAATGTCTTTGTGGATAGCACTCCACTTCTACAGCAAAGCTGCGTGGGTAATCCCATTGCGTAGGGTCTATGTAGCCCTTAGCACCTTCAACTCTTGCAGCCGGTAGTGTAGGTGTAACATAGAGATCTGCAAGGCTCTCATCGGTTTCGCCATCGTCTATGCGTACGATCCAACCATTTTGCCAATAGATTTTTCGCTGAGCCATAATAACCAGAATATGATTAACCCCACCTGCTTTCTCACCCCGAAATGTAGTGTCCAAAAGACGCTTAGCTCGCCTATCCGTTAGATCTAACCGCCACAATCGTGTACGCACCTCTTTGGCACGTAGCTCTTTTTTGCCATACGCAAAGGTCTCTTCGCGTAGTTGGCGTACGGTTTCTTCTTTAACACTTAGCCAAGCATCACGTTTGTTGTTATCCACTGCGAGGTTTTTTAGTGCATTTGCAAACCCCGTCTCGGTGAGCACATAGGGCTTAGGTTTGGTTGGGTCATACAAAAGCTGTTTTTGCAAGGTTTCCTCATCGATTGAACCACCATTTAATCGGATGGTAAGCAGGATTACCCATTCAGCGGGTGTGACTGTCCAATCTAAAAATGTTTTTTGTACTGATTGGTTTTTGACTTGTCCCATCAGCTCATCTACATCAACTTGTTGGCCATATTTTTTAAGACTATAACGAATCACATCCTCTGGATTGTTAGGGCCTATTTTGTAGTCAAGAGTTTCTAGAACTTGGTATTCGCGGTTGCCTTTGAAGGGGGTGGAGACAAAAAACAGGTAACGAGGCAAATTCATCAAAGTTTGGTAGCCATAGGTTTTGGGATAAAATTTCTCAAGTGCTCTAGCAGTATCCTCCCCAACCCTAAACGATACAATGGTTTCACAGGTCTGTACAATGGCATCTTGTATGTCTCGGCGGTACTGGGTTAGGTATTGGCTTGCAAGGGTCATAAAGACCTTAAACTTTCGAAGCGACTGCAACACCTCAGGAATACTCTTAGTAGTATAACGGTAAGCTTCATCCACATACACAAAAAAGGGGTTGCGATCCACCTCAGGAGTATCTTCCCTTGACATACCAGCATTATACACCGCCGAGAGGATTAGGCTACCCAAAAAATTGGCGATATCAGTGGTGACTTTGCCTTCAGGCAAATCCACAATAACAATCTTACGCTCATCCATAACCACCCGAAAATCAACACCACTCTTCTCCGCCATAAACATAGGCACAATAATACGCTCCTGCACAAGACGGTAAAGCTTAGTTAGAACAGCAACGGACGCATCTTTGGGCATCTTATCATACTGTTTTTCCCAAAACACCTTAACATTACGATCCCTACATTTAGCAGTGAGCATATCTCGGAATTCTTGGTCAGAGAGGATATTGTAGAGGTCAGGCAGTTTAGCGTGTTCCTTCTCCATGAGTAGGTATAGAGCGTTTAGTAAAATCATGTCAAGACGTGGTCCCCACCAACGCTCATACAACTTCTCCAAAGTATCCATAAACATCCTAGCAACCACATCCCTCTCGTAGGGGTCGTGATGTTCTAAGAAATTTATTTGCAAAACACGATTATCGTATTTGTCTTCAAAAGCCGACCAAGGGTTGATGTATATTACTTGATCCCATTTTTCAGGCGGAATATGTGATAAAACAAGTTGCGTAAGATCACTATGAGAGTCTAAAACCATAAACCCCTCCCCATGATCGATATGCTGTTTTATCATAGAGAGCAGAAAACGTGTTTTGCCCGAACCTGGAAAGCCCATAACTAAAGAGTGAATACGATCTGAGGCATAGATACCACGTTTTAATTTTTTACCGATAACAGGATCAACTTCCGCATCAATGCCTAACACGTGAAGTCTTGTCTTTACCATTTTTTGGTCTATGTTCTTATTACTCAAAATAGAATCACCTACTGGAAGTAATGTCTGTACTTTTAAAAAACAGAAAATGAGAGGAGAGTTTTCACCTATAGGGAGATAAGGCTATTGTTTGAATTTGCGTAAAAACATCAGGTGTCGTCAGGTTTTTCCACAGCTTTAAAGAAGTATCAACCATGGTGTCGCATTTAGAAACCACCTTTGTTCGACGAGTAAAACGCCCAAGATGATGCCTTGTGTTACTATTATCCTGCTCAATAACAACAGTATGCGCCTTACCAATGATGTGACGTTCTTTAGGCAACACTTTAGCAAATGCATCCCAATCATCAGTATAAAAAATACAGAGAGTGTTTACTCATGTATAGTTGTAGTGGCATTCTGGTTTTTGTAAGTCGGTAAAAAGGCGAAAATTAGGGTGAAATGCGAGTTTGTCCCTCAGAAAGAAACACTAACCGTAGCAAAATCGCGAAAAACGACGCCATGTATCTATAGGTACACACTCCCTGTTTCTTTAGGTGAGGTTTAAGTTTAGTTTTTTTAAAGTACGACGAATTGTTTCTCTGCTCATATTGGGTTCAATTTCTAGAGTTATTTTGTTTGTGAGACTTCTAACGGTCCATCTGGCGTATCCTTCGGGTGGTTTGCCGCATGCAGTGGCGATTATATGGGCTTCTATTTCTCCTGTGACAATTGGTTTTTTATTTGGTTCTTTGGGTGTTTTAAATTGCAGTGTGGTTTGTAGTCCTTGTGTGTGGTGTTGTTTTAGGGTGTTGTATATTGTTGGCGGGGTGACGCCTATGCGTTGTGCGATTGTTATTTGTGTTTGTGGTTTGCCTGCGTTTGTATCTAGAGCAAGCAGTATTTGAGCTCGTTTTTTAAATGTTGGGGATGTAGTTTTGTCGTTAACAATCTTTTGTACAAATTCACGCTCACTTTCTGTCAGCGCAACAACATATTTTGTTTTCATCAATTAACCTCTCCGATGCTACATCAAGGTTAATTGCATAACTAATATTTAATTGTGTCAGACCACTAGGTTGCTTTTTTTGAGGAACTATCTAATTTTTTAATTATAAGTATTAGTCCGCCTATCAATTGTAATTCAATACCTACCCCCAAAGAAATCACAGCACCATCTGATGAACTGGAGCCTACCACCGAAAAAACAAACAGTGAACCAAACAGTATGAACGAAAGTGCAACCACCAATAGCACCAAATTCAATATTGCAAACTTGTATTTATTAATAGACATTTTTTCACCTTTTAAATACGTTTAACTGTTAATCTGTTTTTTAAATTAATTCCCAATTTTAATAAAAAAGCGGTGGGAACACCGCCATGTTCTGTTTGAGGTAAATTGTTATTGCCGTAGCTTTTGTCAATACGGTTTGATAAAGACTGCATCGACGTTTATGTATGAGGGGTATCCCGAATATTCATGATATGCAATTATTGCGACATTTACGATACTGGTTACATATCCGCAGTCAATAAAGCCGGCTCCATTTGGTGTATATAGATTTGTATGCAGAACCTCAGTCCAAACTCCCGCAGTATTGGTAACAAATACTCTCAGAACCCCGCCATTAGCCGAGGGCGAATATCCATAAAGACGAAGATAGCCACTTACCGGAGTGTTTGCCATCTTTACAATCAGAGTTGCTCCGTTAGTGTAGCTACCTGAATAAAGATTGGCATATTTAAGGTCGATTTTTTTCTCCAGTACATTCCCCGCATTACTGACATATCCGCCGCCGCCGGTGTTGTAAGCATCGACAAGAGATTGCGCGTAGCTCGTTATTTTTGGAGAATCATTGAAGGTATAAGTAAGCTTTTGAGAAAACTCTTCGACTATACCCCCAGGTATGGAACCATCAGACAAGACAATACGATAGGTAATGGTAAATTTATATTCTCCGGGCATATCGGGGTCGCAGTGTAACGAAAAGCGGTATTGATAACCACGCTCCTTCGGTGTGAGTGATCCGATACCACCTATGACATACTTTGTATATGCAGAGTTGCCGCTGAAGCCATTAGTAACCGTATAACCATCTGAAGGGCCGCCTCCCCAAAGTGTTTGTCCGATGGCTATCGTCGCGCCTATACCTGCTGGAGCCGCATATTGAATTAGGGAAGCAATAGTTGACATAGCGCCACCGAGCGCAGTAGGCCATTGAGTACCGGTATCGCAAGGGGTAAGTAAGTGCGCATTACTTCCAAAGTCTAAAGCACCCATAGGGTTTCCATCAGGTTTTGTCCCTGTGACAGAAATCTTCATTTCCGTAATGTACATGGTGTCTATGCATTTTACCACTAGTGCAGGATAGTACTGTGGGTCGTTTCCGCCTTGTTTAGCATCGTAGGTTACTGTGGCACCGTATTTACCAAGCACATATGAGCCAGCCATAATCTGTCCGGTTATAATCGGTTCTGTTTCAAAGCGGGTAATGGGCGGTTCGGTAGGGCGCGGCGTATCGTTCCCGGCGTTAGACGTTTTACTGTCGTTTGTAGAGGACAAAATTGAGTCGGTATCTGTGCCGCTAACACCGCTAATTAAAAATAACGATGCCAGCAGAATAGTTACAAGACAAACGCTCATTAATTTTGTTGTTTCAACCATATATTTTCAACACTTTTTAGTTGTCTAATCTGCCATTCTATAAGGCAAGATTACATCAAGGCAAACACCACCTCGACAATAACCTATACGCAAAGTAATTATTAAAAGTGATGTAACAAATCTCATAGCTTGCGTCACGCATATGGTTACAGTTTGGCGACTGCTATGCATCATTTGCCTGCAGAGATGGTCAGGTGTAGCACCTTTTGCACACGTTGTGCAATTATCCAACTTATGGATATAGTGTAGAGTGCAAGTGTTGCGTTGAATAATGCGGCAAATGGCAGAGAGGCAATTGTGGCGGCTTGATTAAGTGCATAGCCTATGGGGGGGACTTGGGGTAAGGCAAAATAGAGTATAACTGACATGAATGCCACACGCGCTAAGACACCTAGACCTGTTGCAATTAGGAGACACTTGCCGCCGGCATAGATGTTGGCTTGAGGATTTTTGCAACAGTATATCTTTTTGCCGATAGCTACCGCAACATATATGCCAATTTGCATGGCTAATGTGGCGAGTAAATTGTATAGAGGACCTGTGGGCATTACGCCGGGAAAGATAACGAAAAGAACACCTGTGTTTAACAGAGACACCGTTATGCCGGCTAAGGGGCTAACTATCAGAAAAGCTATGACTATGGGTATTTCCCATATTTGATATACTAACCCTTGCATGAATGGATAAGGAAGAGCGATATGTGTAAGGGTTGGGTTTAGCACAATTGCTAAAGCGGCGAAGAGGATAGTTATGGCAAGTTTTTTAGTGTTCAAGTTATTGTTTCTCTGTGTTCAACGCTTATTTGTTACAGGAATTAAACTAAATAAAGATAATGTACTTAAATAAACTGTGCAAATGGCAATCCATAACCCATAAAGAGATGGCACAAGCTATAAAAACTATAAATGAAAATCACAAAGGTTGAGAGCACGTATTTATGAAGCGTGTTGCGGCGTATTGCAGGGTTTCGACAGAGGCGGACGACCAATTAAACAGCTTAGATAATCAAAAAGGTATTTTGGAAAATATATCGAAAATAATATTGAGTGGGAATTTTGCGGATTATATGTTGATGAGGGTATAAGCGGCACGAGTGTTGAGAAGCGGGCGGGATTTCAAAAAATGGTTGCCGATGCGGAAAACAAAAAGTTTGATTTGTTGCTCACAAAAGAAATTCACGCTTTGCGAGAAATACACTGGACAGCATATTTTATACACGCAAGTTGAAGGCGGTTGGGGTTGGCGTGGTATTTATGAACCAGACTGCGCAAGAACGAAGATAATTTCCTGTGTGCTGGAGTGAATTTTTAGATAAATTTACATCTTTTTTCAGGGGCACTCAAAAATCACCCAAAAAAGATAGAAAAGCCAAAACAACAGCTATCGGCTAAATATTGCCGCTAAACGTGCCCCATCAGTCACAAAAATATTGAAAACCCGACGAAAATTATAGCCAAAAAAGACAAAGCAGCCTCAGCCGTAACCTTCACCAAACCCCGACACAAAAACTGCCTAAACCCCCAAACCGATTTCACCACACCAAACGGATGGTGCGCGATATCGCTCGATACGTCAATTGTCCAAAACTGGACTGAGGCTCCTAACAACACCTCAAGGACAACAACTAACCCAAGACCCAAAGGTCAAAGGGACAAAAGCATGTTGCAAAACCAGAGCATACACAAGACTGCCAATATGTATGGCTCTAAAGTCCTGCACAATATGGTCAAAGCTAAACTGCCTAAAATCCAATCTCCAGGGAAAAAATTGGGGTTCGATAGATACACAGTCTAAAACTCTATCTTCACAGCATACCCATGTAGGCATCCGACATGAAAAAGTTAGGACTGTGAACCACTTGACAACGAGTCAAGGCAAGGAGATGAATAGATGACCCAAGTTGTGCTATCGTTGCGTATCGAGAAACATTGGACTGCCTAAAGGGCGAGAGCCCCATGGTAGCGGAGCTTCAATATGTACCCAACGTAACCATTGTAATGATGGTTGCACAAGCAGGCTGTAATGTGTACTGCTGACCTGCGCACTGCAGGTAGGGGAAGTGAAGCAGGTAACCAAAATGCCAAATCTGGAAGTACGCGAGATGCGAAACACTGAAAAGATTTTGAGCATTATTAGTGAACGAGGAAAAAACAAAAAACCACTGGAAAGAATCTACCGCCTACTCTACAACCCCCAACTATATTTTACTGCCTACCAAAACATATATGCCAACAAAGGCGCGATGACCAAAGGAGCTGACGAGGAAACTGCAGATGGTATGTCGATTAAAAAGATCATACACATAATTGCGAGACTAAGAACTGAAACTTACCGCTGGACACCTGTTAGACGAACATATGTGAAGAAAAGAAATGGAAAACTCCGACCTCTGGGTCTGCCGACATGGTCAGACAAACTATTGCAAGAGGTGATGCGGCTAATTCTTGATGCCTACTACGACTGTCAATTCAGTAAATACTCTCATGGATTTAGAACAGACAAAGGATGCAAAACAGCACTAGAAGCACTAACATACAAAGGCGGATGGAATGGCATTAAATGGTTCGTTGAAGGTGATATTTCGAACTGTTTTGGAAGCCTTGACCATCAAATACTTATGAATATACTCAGAAAAAACATTGCCGATAATCGATTTCTAAGGTTAATAGAGAATTTTCTAAAGAGCGGATATTTGGAAAACTGGAAATACAACAAAACCCTAAGCGGATGTCCACAAGGCTCAATTTTAGGTGGTGTCCTAAGTTAAGTGAAATGGCAGGTCTCTTTTGAAGAACCAAAAGTTTATGATCAAACCGACGACTATTTTGTGCATAACGAGCGATTTTGAAAAACGAATACCTTTTCTAACTAATCTGCTGCACCAGGTACGCAGAGACAGGTGTTTACGTTCAATACGCTGTGTATTTCTCTTACCCACATCCACAACACTCTCCGTAATACGCATTTTATAGGCAGAATTATTATCACAATAAACAATAGACCTCTTGCGAAACTATCATTTTTTCGAAGTTACAGATGCCGCAAATCAAGTTAAACCTTAAACCAAAGCGTTTTCTGCGGTTACGATATCTGTCAGATACGATTTTAAACCGCTTTATTAAACTGATCACCTGCTCATTTAAAACTCGTTCACTTGAAACCTTGCGATTAAACACTTTGTCAAATTTAGTTAACGATCTTTTCTTACTCCTCTTTATTGGAATTATCGAGTTAGCATGAAACTTGGTAATTCCAAGATATCCTGTGTCCACAACTGCCTTAATTTTAGAATCCATTCTTAACCTTGACTCCTTAAACAGCCTAAAATCATGGCACCTACCATTAGCAAAAGAGGTACAGATAATTTGGCCATCGGCTTTGTTTACAACCACTTGAGTTTTTATGGTGTGTCTCTTTTTCTTCCCGCTGTAGTACCGTTTTTGCCCCTTTTTGGACGCTCAATCGGCGACTCCGTTGCATCAACCAAAACCACCTCATACTCAGTATCACTCTTTAGCAGTGCTTTACGTCCGGGCAACGAAAACGTGCCATCCCTAACCAAAGTATCCTCCACCCAGCGTATTATGCGGTAAATGTTGCTTTCATCAATTTGATAACTTGCAGCAATATGCGCATATGTTCGATATTCACGAATATACTCCAAAGATGCAAGCAACTGCTCTTCTAAAGGCAACTTGGGCCTACGACCACCTTGCACATGTTTGAGAACAAAACTTCGGCGCAATATTTCCAACATCTTTTCAAAAGTGGTACGCTTAACACCAGTTATCCGACGAAACTCTTCATCCGAATAACTTTTCAGTGTTTCATACTTCATCCAACCACAACAATCACAGAAAACATCAATTACACTTATTTCAGTTTCGCAAGAAGTCTAATACTTACTCTAAAAGGAGCCAGCAAACAGCGTAATTCATCAAGATGTTTGTGTTCTCTTGTGCCAAAACAATATGCTAAAGGAATACCGGTATTGTGATCTATTGCCCACCAGAGCCAGCATTGATGAGATTTATCCGAAACAAACGACCACATCTCATCCATCTCCACTTCAGCCACCAAAGCCTGATTAGAGCAGACAATTTTAACCTCAATACCGCGGCATTTCATGCTGTGTATATAGTTATAATTTACTTGCCAGGGCCATTGTTGTGTTTTTTTAAAATAGCTGTAACGGTGTCTTTAGAAATACCCAATATGCGTCCTGTAGCACGTGTTCCGGTGCCATTTACAGACATTTTTAGAACTTGATTGCGGACTTCTGGAAGATAGGCTTTGTGGGTATATTGTTCTATAAAATTGCGATGTTTACATTTAGAATTATTGCAATTATAAACTTGTTTTCCTGTTTTATTGTGTCCATTTTTTGAGACTTTGTCACTACCACAAAAAGGGCACAATACGTTTACAACTTTTGATACCATGTGAATGCTGACCTGATTAAAAACAACCACCCCTTTACACATTAAAATACTTTATGACACGACCGAAAAATATGGAAAAACCTTCGAGCCGCGAAATTTACGCCGTATGATACAATTTGCAAAAACATTCTCAAACCAAGAGATTGTGTCGACACTGTCGACACAATTAAGCTGGTCACACATCATAGAAATATTACCGCTAAAAACCCAAGAAGCAAGACTATACTACGCAAACTAAGCCGCCATTAGACAATTAGGTATTCGTGAATTGCGTCAACAGATAGCACGCAAAGCATACGAACGCCGAGAAATAGCAAACATTGAACTATCAAAAGACTCTACTGTGCCGTTTAATGTTTTTAAGGATCCGTATTTGCTTGATTTGTTTGGGTTAAAAGAGAATTTTGTTGAAGCAGACTTAGAGAAGACCATTCTTGTGGAGCTTGAAGCGTTTTTGTTAGAGTTTGGGCACGGGTTTACTTTTGTTGAGCGTCAAAAACGCATGATTATTGATGATGAAGATATTGTTTTGGATCTGCTTTTCTACCACCGTATACTGAAAAGACTTGTAGCGGTTGAGTTAAAGCTTGGGGTGTTTAAGGCCGCTTACAAGGGGCAGATGGAGCTGTATTTGAAGTGGTTGGATAGGTATGAGCGTAAAGAGGGTGAAGAAACTCCTATAGGAATTATCTTATGCGCGTCTGCAAGTCGGGAAAAGGTTGAGCTTTTGGAAATGGATAAAGCAGGTATAGCGGTTGCAGAATACTGGACTCATCTGCCGCCAAAAGCAGAGTTTGAAACAAAAATCAAAACAATACTAATAGAAGCAAAAGAACGTCTGGAACGCCGAAGAGCATTCCCACAAAGAGAAAAACCAAAACAACTGGAATACTTCTACGAATCAAAAGACGATAACACAGAAGACCACTAAACATAGCCCATAATACTTTAACTGCTCAAGGTCTCATTTAACTACAAAACAAACAAGCGCGCCTACAATAACCACTCAGAGTGTCGTCTATCCTCTCGATAACACTTCAGCGCAATAACTTTTTATGGACTACTTGAGATAGGCTAATGCAGAGAGAGGTTTGTAGTGGCTTTAACGTTAAAAGGGGTTTGCTGGTGAAATCAGTATTTATCTCATATAAGTGGATGCAAAAAGATTTTGCAGACCAACTTGAGAATGAAATCTCTCCTTGTGCGAAAGTGATTCGTGACAAAACCACTCTTGAGCCGTGGGACAATCTGACTGACTTTATGAAGCGTATTCGTAGTGAAGATTTTGCGGTATTGCTTATTTCTGATGAATATTTAAAATCAACCAATTGTATGTATGAAGTATCTCAACTCATGAAGGATGATGATTGGCATTCTAAAGTTTTTTTTGTAGTTTTTGATAATGCAAAAAAAATATACAACATATCAACCCGAGGTGACTATTTAACATATTGGGACGATAAATGCAGAGAAATGGAATCGAAGATTAAGCAACCATTTGAGAGCAGAGTCGGGGAAGTAGAAGAGTTACAGAAAATCAAGGATATTCTTATCCAAATCGGAATTTTCCTTAAAAAAATTAGCGATAGTAAAAATCCAAAACCCGATGAAGCAATCAAGGAAATATTGAAACGACTTAAACGCTACAAAGATCCTGATGGTGGTCAACCGTTAAACAATCTTCCTCAAAAGAACCTATACTTTACAGGTCGGGAGGATCAGCTCGAGGGGGTACAAAAGGCGTTTGATGAGGCTGTGCATGTGAGGCGGGTTATTAGTGGTTTGGGGGGTGTGGGTAAGACTCAAACGGTATTGGAGTATGCTCATAGACATTTAGATGAATATGACGATGGGGTTTGGTGGTTAAATGCTGAAAGTGAACTGGAACTGATGAATTGTTGCAGGGAGATTTTGATAAAAGTTGGTGCAATTGACAAAGCGAATGTGGACGATTTAAAACCTGTTGAGTTACTTAATCGTTGGCAGTCTTGGTTGGGTGAGCATAGGCAACGGTTGCTTATTTTTGATAATGTTGAGAGGGGTCTGTTTGTAGAGCGGTATATGTCAAAAGAGTATTTTGGTCGTGTGCTTTTGACTACGCGTGATGCGAATTGGGGCGGTGAGCCCACCTTGAGTTTACCTTTGATGTTGGAATCAGACGCTAGGGAGTTTTTATTAAAGCGTACTGGGCGGAAAGATAGGTGTGATGCTTGGGGTGGGGTGGATGGTGTTGCGGAGCGGCTTGGTTATTTGCCGCTTGCGCTTGAGCAGGCTGCAGCGTATATGCGAAATGCAGGATTATCTTTTAGTGATTATTTGGCTCGATTGAGTAAATATGGGCTTATGCCTTTGAAGAAAGATTATGCGAAGCCTGATGAGGTGTATTACAAAAAAGTTGTGGCGACTACTTGGCAGGTTTCGTTTGATTCAATTGAAAAGAATGAATTAGTTCACAAATTATTCAGTGTATGCGCGTATGCTAATTCGGACAATATACCCCTTGATGTTTTTATGAACCATCGTAGTGTAATGCCTGATGTTTTGAGTGGTTTGTTGTTGGATGATTTAAATGTTGATGAGGCGGTTGTTTTGTTGCGGCAATTTTCCCTTATTGAACGTGATGTGGCAGATAGTTATTTAATTAGTATTCATCGGTTGGTGCAGGAGGTTGTTCGTGATGCGCTTAGAGAAAAGTCGGATACTTCTTACTTGGATTGTTGTTTTAAAGTTTTAGATGGTGCTGTTCCAAAAGAGTATGGTAGTGAACGGGCATCACGTATTTTATTTGAACGGGTCGCAAAACATGCTGAGACATCAACGGGCTACTATGAAAATACACACTCAGATAATATTGACAAGAGACTTGATGCTGCAAAGACGTATGGGTGCATAGGGTATGGTTACAGTGAGATGGCCCATTTTAGTGCCGCTTTAGAGTTGTATAAAAAATCTTTGAGTATTTATGAGAAAGTACTTGGCAAGGATCGCCCTGACACAGCAACCACCTATAACAGCCTTGCAGGCGCCTACCACGGTCAGGGGAATTATGCGGAAGCCTTAGTGTGGTTTGAAAAAGCTCTAACTATTCGTGAGAAGGTATTAGGTAAAAATCATCCCGACACAGCAACCACATACGACAACCTTGCAGGCGCCTATTATGGCCAAGGGAATTAT
>NZ_WRFL01000057.1:0-13858 GCF_009778815.1 Candidatus Bathycorpusculum sp. | reverse complement strand
TTTTGACCATGTTTTTAGTTGGGTGGGTGCGGTATTTTTGGAAAGGTGTTTTGCAGAGTTTGGGTGGTGAGGTAGTGTGTCGTAAGATAACTCGGGTGGGAAATTATTTTGGGACAAGACACAGTAATTTTATGTATTTTTTGTTTCCCAAATCATCGGTAAGTCCACTTACTTTCCGTTTGCACGGCCTTTGCTTTGTTGCCTTTGCTTTGTTGCCTTTGCTTTGTTGCCTTTGCTTTGTTGCCTTTGCTTTGCCTCCCCTCAGCATTCATAAAGATTGGCATAATTTCAGACTGCATAAAAAAATATTGGCATATAGATTTATGGATGCTTCCGATTGTAAGGAAAGAATTTGTTCCAGTTAGAAGAATCTCACTTTCAGAACCTTTCAGAACTACTGAATACATCTGGCGGTTAAAAGTATCCAAGAATTACCCTGTTTTTGATGTAATGATGAGGTGCACTAAACTGATTCTGTTAACTTTTGAATGACAAAATAATGGATAAAAGCAAGGAAAATCTTAGCAGATTTTAGTTGCATCAGTGTTCTAAGGAGTAAACATACACAATACAGATAACATGTCAATAGAGCGCTCAATTTAGAGGTTAAAGTTAATTTCACTAAGTATAAGTATCTAACAAAACAAAGTCCTGCAGAGCATAGTTACAGAGACAGAGGGAGTTCTGATTACAAATTTATAGCCGTGTAGATTTACCGTATCCCTATTTGTTGATTCGGCAGAAAAATTTGCTTGCCGTAGCTGATCGGTCAGTTTTGTTGATTAAGATCCACGGAATCAGTAGAGCTCGCTCCATTCACCGTCACAACCCTGAGCTGGATGGGAGATTGATGGAACCACCTCCAAGAATCTAGGCATCAACAAGTAACCATAATGCTCTATTTTCAGATACTCAGTTGGTCTCATTTTAGGAACTAAGTCTGTAAATTGCAGTTTTTCCAGAGCAGATTGATATTCACGGGTAAGAAAACCCCAAGCGATGCTAGTACCCATACTAACGGCGGCAGATCCCCCTATTTTAATACCCCTCTTTAGCATTTGCTTGACTGCTGCACGCCGTTTAAAACCACTAAGGGCCACACTTTTAGAATACTCTACACTGGGTGCATTACGTGGAATAATCGTACCTGGTGGAAGCTCTGTACGAACACCACGAGTTTCTCGATAATACTCTATCCGATCCACCATATGTTCTGGAATAACTGTATCTGGAGCAAGCCCATAAACACCCTCGCTAATGGGACCATAGATTCCGGAATCTACACGATAATAGACCGTTCCAGCACTGCTCCTAGGCGTGGTCAATCCGGCTGATGTTACACTTGCGCCGACTATTTCAGCCTGCTTTCCAAGCATATCTGGCGCTTCATCATCTAGCTCTTCCTCCAAGGTCTTGCCTGTGATCCTTTTAAAAATTGAAGCCGCAGTACTCCAAGTCAGATAATCCACGCGCTCTAGGCTCCTACCATACGGGCGTGCAATCTCATAACGAGTATAAGAACACGTAGCTACATCACCCATCGTCCACCCAGTGTGAAAATGCCTTTTCCATCTTACCCCAATAATGCCTGAATAGGAATAATCTGAACCTGGTTTCCAGTCTTCATTTTGTCCAGATTTAGCTTTTGATTTTTTTGAATCTTTTCTAACTTCTAGTATTTTAAAAACCTGCTCTAGCGGCTCCCCTGTTGGGTAGACATCAACTATTTCATTATGTAATTTGGTAAGAAGTTTGGATCCAGACTGTGTTTGCTCAACGAACTTAACAGATCCAGCACCTAACTTAAGCATAAGTTCTGTAGCCACAGCACCTCTATAACCGCTTTCAGCTGAAAGCTTGTCAAGCGCTTTACTGATTCTATCAAAGTTATCCTCTGCATCTTTACCCACTTCTACACCTTTTTTTAACCTATTTTCTACATACTTTGCAGTCGTTCTAAATAGATTTATTAGTTCATCAATGGTGATACTGATCATTTCATTGCCAAACTCAATCGAATGCTGATCGTAATATTCTTGTGATTGATCTTTGTTTGCACTAGAAACTAACTTTGCATCACCAAAAACCCTTGTACGGGCTTTTGCCGCATCTATTCGTAACAACTGCTTTTGATAATTTTTCGCTACACATCCATTGTGTATTATCAGACTCATCCTCGCAAGAAGCTGTGATCCCTCTGAGTTATAATCAAAAAGTGTTGTTCCCTCTCTCTTATAGACATCATAAAGTTCTTCATCATTTAGATACATGAGGATCTCTGCTGATACAGCACCTTTTAGTTGCTTATTTGGTAGGATGTCAAGCTCTTCCGAGATTTCACTAAATTTACCTAATCTAAATAAAACACGTAAATTATCAGCAAACTGCTCCACCCAATCTTCACTAGACCGTTTAGGAACAAACTTATAATTGGTATAATAATATGCGGATTTCAAAATACCCTTAAAATACTCACTATCGAGATAACTTCCGGGCGTACATACTACTTCGATCAGCTTATCTAGAACAGTCATATTTCTCGCCATTGCTTCATCTACAAACTGTGTTCTGGACAATTTCTTTAAAAGAAGATTAACATAAGAATATTTTGAGTTAATCGATTCAGATGGATTTTGAGCTACAGCATTTCGAAAGTACGGATCAACTTTAGTCAATTCGGAAAAAATCCTCATAGTTTTCTCTCCGACAGGTTTAGTCTCCTCTTCGCTCTTTTTACAATATAAATCCTCAACAATTATATCAACGACTATGCTGAGCATATCTTCACTAAATTTATTTGCTTCATATATAGCTGATACTATGTCACTTTTGTTATTATCCTCAGCGTTTTGGATTAGTTTTGTTCCTGTTTGGGTTTGTTGTTGGTAGTGGGTTAGTTCGTGTTTGAGGAGTTCGGTGCCTTTTTGGGTGTTTGGGCTGTATTGGTTTTTTCCAAAGTAGATGTCTTGTCCATAGCAGGTTGCTTTAGCGTTTAACGCACTTGTTAGGTTGGTCGCATAATTGTCTGTGTGTACTCGAACGGATCCAAAATTGTAGCCAAAATCATTTTCCATTTGGTTTTTTGTTTTGCTGTCAAGCCCTTCGCCGCTTCCTGAAGTACCCAATTGACCTATTAACGTACTTCGTTCAGATGTAACAGCCGTTGGGTCGTTTGCGGGTAGGTCACTAAAATTATAGGCATAGCGGCCATATTCTGGGGTGCTTTGTTGAGGCAACAATAATTCTGAGACTGCAAAACTGCTACAGCCTCCGCTATTGTCTGTTTTTTTCTCAGGCCGCTTCGCTTTTTCATAAGTACTCAAAGTTATGTCACCTCTAAGGTGATAGCATTCACTTTATTGATATAAGTGCAATTGCTATTTTAAATTTTTGAGTGTCCGCTATTATCCGAACTCGAAAAAACCTTATAGGCATACTTGAACTTATTCTCTCTTTAGTGTTTAAAATGAACTCTCAAAATCAAAGCCAAAGCCGCGATTTTGAGGAAAAGCTCCAGACACAAACATGCATATCCCACCCCCTGCACTGTATATCATTTTTTAGTTGGGGATGTTTTTGCCTTTTTTAGACAATTGAAGCTAAATGGGCGGCGTTTTATTTTTCTGTGTTTGAAAGTTTTGAGTTATGTTCACATTTTCGTTCACACTATCGCTTAAGTATTGAACTGCACATAATAATTAAGAGATGTTACCCATTGGGCGTTACAACAACTCAACCAAAATCACAGAACTTCTAAAAGACGACAGACCTTGGACAACAAAAGACCTCGCACAAACCCTCAAACTAAACAGAAGCACCATAGAAAACTGTCTTGGGTGCATGTGGCGATAAATGGCTGTTATGCGGCAGTTAGGTGGTACGGGATTTATGAGAGCTTACCACAAACACCCCTAAACAAAGGACACTTCCTCAATGCCTAACCTAAAAACCCTACAACCAGCAACAACATCATAAACATCGATCATTTATCGTCCCATTTATCTTCCCGGCTATAATTTAAAACCATAACTGCAACAAAACCGATAGCACCCAAGCATTTCAAATAAGAACACACCTAAAGCGATATTGGTATTTGTACCGCCCATATTGGTTGGTTTATCGGAAAAGAATATATCCAAAATAACTGCTAAGCTTGCAAAAACCATGCACTTTGGATATCCAAATTAAAAGGTGAACCACTAAACATGAAAGAAAGCCCGCACACCACTCCATGGGAAACACTAACTGATAAAGCAGTATTGAACAAACTAAATACCGACACAAACGGTCTCTCAAATGAAGAAGCCACCAAGAGAATAGAACAGTTCGGCAAAAACAAATTACCAGAAAGAAAAAAAGATAGCATTATCAAACGATTTTTGTTGCAGTTCAGCAATGCACTAATCTACGTTTTACTTGGCGCGGCTGTATTAACCTCGCTTATGGGGCACTGGCTTGATACAGGAGTTATTTTAGGCGTTGTCATCATAAATGCCATCGTTGGCCACATCCAAGAAGATAAAGCACAAAAAGCGTTGGATAGCGTACAAAATCTTCTTTCATTAAAAGCAAATGTCATGCGTAGCGGACGACGACAGGAAATTGCTGCAGAAGACATAGTCCCAGGCGATATTGCCCTTTTGAAAGCAGGCGATAAAGTGCCAGCTGATATTCGGCTTATTAACGTAAGCCGTTTTGAAGTTGATGAATCCTCACTCACAGGTGAGTCCGTAGCAGTAACAAAAACAACCCAACCTGTTATAGCAGGCACTGTTTTAGGCGAGAGAGAGGGTATGGCATACGCTGGAACAACTGTTCGCACAGGCGATGCCACAGGAATCGTTGTCGCAACAGCGGTTGACACAGAAGTGGGCAAAATCAACACCCTGCTCACCGAAACAAAAACAGAAAGCACACCACTTATGAAAAAAATGAATAACTTGGGCAGAACCTTAGCAGTTATAATACTTGTTTTCTCTGCACTTTTAACGGTGTATGCGGTTCTCTTCACTAATGCCTCTTTAGGTGATACAGTTGTTGCGGCAGTTGGTTTAGCGGTTGCGGCAATACCCGAAGGTCTGCCTGCCGTAGTTACCATCACACTTGCGTTTGGGGTACAGCGCATGGCGAAGAGAAATGCGCTAGTCCGGAGGTTGCCTTCGGTTGAAACCCTTGGCTCGGTTACAGTGATTTGCTCTGACAAAACTGGAACGCTTACCAAAAATGAAATGACTGCAACCAACATCTACACGTCAAAGGGGGATTTTGCTGTGTCGGGTTTAGGCTATGCGCCCGAGGGCGAAATAACACTTGAAAATATACGTACGGACTTTAATGATGCCCTGTTATATCGGCTTATTCAATCTTTGGAGTTATGCAATGAAGCAGATATTTTGGAATGTGACGGCATATGGGTTCCTCAAGGCGCACCTACCGAAGCGGCACTAAAAACACTTGTCCGCAAAGCAGGATATGTCGATACGGATTCGGTTAAAATCGATGACATTCCTTTTGATTCACAGCATAAATATCGCGCAACACTGCATAACATAGATGGAAAAAAGTTTCTTTTTGTTGTTGGCGCACCTGAGAGGATTACAAGTATTTGTGGGCAACAGGCAACTTTAGATGGAACAATGCCAATAGATCACGCATTTTGGGAAGCGAAGATAGAACTGGCTGCTGGTCGTGGGCAACGGCTTATAGGTTGTGCATATGCGCAAGTAAGTAACGATAAAGCTGTCCTTGATCATAATGATTTAGATAAACGCTTGATATTTGCAGGTATTGTTGGAATTATTGACCCTCCCCGACCTGAGGCTATAGCGGCTATAGGTGTGTGTAAAAATGCGGGAATCCGAGTAAAAATGATTACCGGTGACCATGTGCTTACTGCTAGAGAAATTGCTATACAAATGGGACTGACCAATAATCCCCGTGTAATAAGTGGTGCTGAGCTTGAAGGCATAGATGATACGCAAATTCGAGAGGTTGTAATGGGGTGTGATATATTTGCAAGAACGAGCCCTGAGCATAAGTTTAGGTTAGTCAAAGCGTTGCAAGAACAGGGCGAAATTGTGGCGATGACTGGGGATGGGGTGAATGATGCGCCTGCTTTGAAAAAGGCCGATATTGGGGTGGCGATGGGCATTAAGGGCACTGAGGTAACAAAAGATTCTGCAGAGATGGTGTTGGCGGATGATAATTTTGCATCTATTGTTTCTGCTGTGGAAGAAGGCCGAACGATATATGATAATATACGTAAGACGATTTTGTTTATTTTTGCGACAAATGGTGCTGAAGCCTTGGTGATGACGGTTTGTTTGGTTTTAGGTTTGGCTTTGGCGGTTACTCCTGTGCAGATTTTGTGGGTAAATATGGTGACTGCTGTTACTTCGGCTCTTTCTTTGGTTTTTGAACCACCCGAAAGAGATGTTATGCGTAAGCCGCCGCGGACTCCAAAAGAGTCATTGATTGGTTCGCGTTTAATCCCGCATATGGTATTGGTAGCGGTAATTATCACATCGTTTACAATGTTGTTTTTTGAAATCTATAAAAGTAATTATAGTTTTGAGTATGCAAGAACGATGTCTGTAAATATGCTTGTTTTTGGGGAGATGTTTTATCTTTTTAGTTGTCGCAACATGCATCATACGATTTTTGGTAAGGATTTTTGGAAAAACAAAATGGCATTTATCCTTGCAGGTGTATTGATACTGATCCAATTAGGGTACACCTATCTGCCTTTTATGCAACAATGGTTTGACACTGTTTCACTAAGTGCAGTGGATTGGTTGTATCTGTTTGTGGGTGGGGCGATAATTCTTCTTGTGGCAGAACTTGGAAAAATATTAACGGGTTATGTTAGGCGATGTTACCCTGACAAAAAAGTTCAGGATGTCTCGTAGAAGATTTATACTTTGGTGGAAATATGTGCACAAAAAGTTTGCGCTTTTTTGTAAAATGATGAGGATAAAAGCATAGGGTAAACAGTGCAAAGCGGATAATGATTTACGTTTTGCTTGTAGGATAAGCTCTTTGAACGCTGTTAGAATTTGTTTGTCAAAGTTTTGTTATTTTCTGTTGTGCTAAAATCTGTTTACCAACAAAAACTTGTAATGTTGCGAGTTTTGGAAAAAGTACAAAATGCCTAATGAATTAGCACAAAAATAGCCGAGACACATATAATTCAGATTAACACCACATTAATATGATGTTAATATGGTTAAAGCCATAATAGAAATTGATGAAAGAACAAACAGAGTACTCAACATAATCAAAGCCAAACACGGCCTCAAAGACAAAAGCCAAGCAATAAACCTAATGGCACAACAATTTGAAGAGAACCTCTTAGAACCAGAGCTAAAACCAGAATTTATCGAAAGCCTAAAAGCTTCTAAAAACGAAAAAACCATAAAAGTCAACGACTTCACAAAAAGATACTCCCAGTGATCACGTGTACTCCTTAGAAGCGGTTGAGAAAGTAGACAAAATTTTCAAGAAACTACAAATTATTTTAGTTAATTTTGAGGTTGCTGAGACGTTTAGTTAGTTCAGAATGGATTAGTTGCTTCTTTTCAGCGTTAAGATGGAAAAGTACTTTTTTTTGTCATTTCAGTTGAGATGGTAAAGAGGTAGTTTAGTTTTATAACACTGTATTTTATGGCACCTTCAGATTTGCTGAGGGGTATTCCTTTCATTTTGAGATTACTTGTTATGCCAGCCACTATTAGGTTACCGAATTCTTCAAAAAGAACTATGGCAGGCCTTGTTTTCACTTCGCTTGTATCAGTGAACTGTATTGTCACAAGGATGACATCCCCAGATTTAGGCATTTTCCCAAGCCTCGTCCTCGTCGTTGTCCCAGAGTTCCTTCATTTTTGCTTGCTGGATAGTGTGTAGAAATTCATCATATTGCTTTCTTTTTTTAGATTCTTTGGCTGTTTTTATCAAGTTTAGAATTGTTTCGTTGTAGGTTTCTCTTGGGTATTTTCGAATATTTTTTAGTTCTTGGACAGCTGACTTTGTAAGTTGTATTGTGGTAAGTTTTTTGTCACTCATTTATAATCAACTATAGTTGTTTAGTTGGTAACTATAATATTTTATGGTTATCTTCAATCTTGAAAAATGGAAAGTGCCCACCGTCATAACTAAAAAACATAAAAAAGGAAAAAGCAGGCAGAAAGAAACCGGTTATAGGTCGATGTAGAGTAAACCCCCGGCACCTTATCGCCTTTCAGCGGCAGGTATCACTATTAACGAAGCAAAGACGGCGGCCACCATACGAAGGTACGAGCACCACGATAACATTTACAAGTAAAACTCACAAACCAATCAACGACACACAACAACAAATGTGAAAAATTACATAAAAAGACTAATTGTGTTCGACCCTGTGAACGACCCCGTGAAGCTATCTCCCTGCACCAAACAAATGTGTCCGGTTCTCTTCCTCAAACATCGGCTCAAAAAACAAAAACAAAATCTCTGACTTTAAAAATCCCAGAACATACAAAGGACATGTCAACAAACAAACCAATTCACGACTACGCCTAACACATAAAGCAAAACCGACACAACATACAACAACTCCCAAACGGCACGTTAGGGCTACAGTTTACATATTTTTTAAATGGCAGCTGTTTTTGTAAGCACAATTATTTTTGTTTTTGTTGAATTAGCGGGTTTACACAGCATGTTGTTGTAGCTGATTTGGTCTAGTCGTTACAGTTTTTGTGTTCTTTTAAAATAGAAAAGTAAAACTGCCATAACAACAGCCAAAGTTATACCCACAATCCCTATACAAATAATCACAACCTCCTTCAAACTAAAACTATCACCATTAGATGTCCCACCACTACCACCACCAGATGAACCGTTATTACCGTTAGATGTTTCACCATCACCACCAGATGGTCCAGTACTGTTTTCAGGGTATACATTAGCGCCCTCACCATAAAGGCCAGTGAAGGTGTTACCTGAAATCTCGCCGCCAATCCATTCAAAAATGTGAGCATAACCATACACGCCACCGCCAGTGTAAGCGGTGTTACCAGAAATTTTTCCACCCGCCATCGTAAATTTACCACCATGATTGTGTACACCCCCACCATCACCCGCAGGAGCTGTGTTACCCGTAATCTCACCACCGGACATAACAAAAACGCATTTCTCAGCATAACTACCACCAATAGACACACCACCGCCACCTCCAGATATGTGTGTTGCTGTAGCGTTATTGTTAGATATTTTGCCCCCCATCATCTCAAAAACACTCGGCCAACTATTGTACACTCCGCCACCACTACTGGCTGTGTTGCCTGTAATTTCGCCTCCAGACAAAATAAAAGTACCCCAATTTACTACCCCTCCACCATTAATGTTATTAGAAATTCTGCCGCCTAACATCTTAAAAGTACCCCTGTTATCTACTCCACAACCGTTTGCAAAGATTTCATTCATGTGCGCATGATCATCGGGATTAAAATAGTAACCACCAATATTGCCAGTGATTTCGCCGTTAAACATGATAAGTGTGCTGTCTTTGCTAGTAGTTACTCCTCCACCGATTTCACCTGTTTTATGAGTTACAATAATGCCATCGAGAGCTAGTACTCCACCGCTGTCAACAGTAATAGTGTGTCTATTAACTACACCTATTAGTTTGAAAAATCCAGAGGCTTTGTTACTTGTTAAGGTGATCTCTTTACCTGCTGGAATGGTGAGGGTGGTTTCTGTTAAAGTGATGTCTTTGTTAAGTGCAATGATTGTAGATTTTGCCGAATTGTTAATGGCGTTTCTGAGTTCTGTTTCAGTACTAACTACTTTATCAGATGCCCCAGACACAAAAGACGAAACACCGCCAAATACTGAGACAACGTAAGAAGAAAACAACAATACCACAAGCAGTAAAGAAACAAAAAAGCCTTTACTGAAGAAACCGCGAAAATTAACTTTAGATTTAACATTCATACGCATGGCTGTAACCTTTAGTTTATCTTCAAATCTAATGTACGCTAAATACTGTTTATATGCATTATTACAAAAGACCCAACGGGAACAAAAGACCGTTGTTCACATTTTCGTTCACACTATCGCGTAAGTGTTGAACTGCTTTTCTCTTGTATATAATCAAAGTTGGAGAATGAGAGATATCTGCTGAGGCGTATGCGGCGAGGATTAACATACCGCTTGTGAAAGCTACTGATCTAAGGGTAAACTGTGTGAGAGAGGTTACTCGAGGAGTTAAAGATTCAAAGTGTTTGCAGGGTCGCTAAGGATGAAAAAGAGGTATGCGATATTCTTTCTCTATTTGGGAAGTTCCTGATAAGGCTATGGTTGTTCTTGCGGAAGTTATTAAAGGGAACAAGTTGTGTATGCGTTTGAGCGTATGCTTGAAAAAGATACAGGTGCAAAATAATAGTTAATAAAAAGGTAGTGAGTGAATTTTAGAGTTTGGTGAATCTTGCCGAGATACAACGCTAATTGAAGCGTTTATTTAAAATATCTCGCCAATAACCCCTTGAAAGCCTTGCCATGCCGTGCTTCATCACGAGCCATTTCATGTACAGTATCATGAATCGCATCCAAATTTAACTCTTTAGCGCGTTTGGCCAGTTCAAACTTTCCAGCAGTTGCACCGTTCTCAGCTTCCACTCGTCTTGTAAGGTTTTCTTTAGTACTGTCAGATAACACTTCACCCAATAATTCAGCAAACTTGGCAGCATGTTCAGCTTCCTCATATGCAGCTTTTTCCCAATACAGACCAATCTCAGGATAACCTTCACGATGAGCAACGCGAGCCATAGCCAAATACATACCAACTTCAGCACATTCGCCGTTAAAATTCATGCGCAAACCGTCAATAATCTCTTGAGGGACGCCTTTTGCAATACCAACTGTATGCTCAGCAGCCCAAGTCATATCTTGGTTCTGTTCCTTGAATTTTTCAGAAGGCGCATTGCATTGGGGACACTTTACAGGGGGAATATCCCCCTCGTGGGTATAACCACATATAAGACAAACAAATTTTTTCATTGTATTTTTTTCTCCATTTATGTTTTTTGTATTTATTTTTATTACTGGGAAGATGAGTTTTTTAAGTTAAGTTTAAATTTGTTTTTAGGTGCTTCGCAAATTGGACAGGCATAATCGTTAGAAAGTTGTTCAAACTCGTCTGTGCTACTGGGGTATTCGTAGCCACACACGCTACACACATAGACCTTTTTAGCGATATCCGTTTTTTCTGATTCATTCACATGAGTTGGAGCGTTTTTTTGTGTCTTTCCCTTTATGACACTACGATAATACGCATATGTCATTGGGGGTTCTTTGAACAAATTTTCAGCTTCCTGCACTTGAGCTATGAAAATTGTGTGTGTAAAATTATCGACAAAATTAATCACTTTACATTGCATATAGCCCGTAATGCCTTCATTTATATACGGTAGCCCAGAGGGTGTCAACCCAAATGGAACCTGTACAAATTTATCCTTATCGCGGCTACTGCTAAATCCAAAAATTCCAAAGATATTTTCTTTTGTTTTTTCGGATAAAATTGACACAGTAAATTCTTTTGTTTTTTTAATACAATCGTTTGTGTAATTATCCTTGTTGATACATACAGTTACTGTCACAGGGTTGGAAGTAGATTGCGTTACTGTATTGACAAGGCAACCTACATTTCTTTTTCCGTCTTTTGCGCCAATGATGTATAAACCATAGGACATATTAAATAAAACGGTAGTATCCATGAAATCAGCTCTTGCTTTTTTGCTCAGTTACGTCAAGTAAAAGATACTAGCGATTAAATAATATTATGGTGCAGATTTAGATTTATCTTTTCCCGAATTTATTGCCGCTTTTTCTTCACAACATGTTCTCCTTCTACAATAGCTATCAAGAGCCATTGACACTAATGGCACCCCCTAAAACAGCAAAAATCCAAAAGATAACTAATACAAAAATACACGAACTTTTTTCTCAGTCATTTGCCTATTCAAAGCAATAACCAACAGAGACATCGACTTGGAAGATACTCGAAAGTAAACCCAAACCAATCAAAGACACATGACAAAGCCCTAACCTCTTAGCAGGTTCTCCAACAACTATCATGTTCAACTAAATTTTCTGGTCTACCCCATCGTCTTGGATCTTCAATGTCAACTCATCACCGGCCCTTTAAATCAGGTAAATTTAAAGGGCAACAAACAAACATTGAAAGAGAGTAGAAATGAAAAGATATCCTAAATCAGAAAAGTATGACGTAAACTGGATTGAACAAAATTGGATGGGCCCAAATCCACTATGGCTTCTTGAAGATTTATGTGGACACATGAACTTGCGTCCAGATATGAAAGTTTTAGACATGGGTTGTGGCAAAGGAAGTACCAGCGTGTTTTTGGCAAAGGAATACGGCGTGACTGTTTTTGCCAATGACCTATGGATAAGTGCTACAGATAACCTGCGTCGGTTTGAAGAGGCAGGCGTTGCGGACAAAGTATTTCCCATTCATGCGGAAGCCCATGCGTTACCTTATGCAGATGGTTTCTTTGATGTCGCCATATCAATTGACAGTTACAATTACTTTGGCGCAAGTGAATCATACTTTCCTGAGATGTTTTCAAAACTTGTAAAACCTGGAGGTCAATTTGGAATTGTTGTTCCCGGGTTTAAACGTGAGTTTGAAAAAGGATATCCTGAAACATTAGCAAAGTTGTGGGTTCCAGAGTTATTCACGTTGCACAGTAACAAGTGGTGGCGTAATCTTTGGGAGAAAACTGGACTTTGTGAAATCCTATCATGTTATGATATAGATGATCCAAAAGGGTTATGGCGACCTTGGGCAGATTGGGCTGTGAAGAATTTTGAGAAGGAATTTGAAGATGCTGGAGGGGGCGGAGATTTTGATGTCAAGCTTTTGGAAGCCGACATAGACAATGACCTTGCGTTAATTGCTTTAGTGGCAAAGAAAAGTCAAACAAAATAAGCCTTATCGGTGCCGTTTGGGTTTTACTCATGTACGGCGTTAGGGTTTATTTTGAATGGATTGCGTAATTCTCATCTAGTAAGGGTTTTCCAGCCTTATCCACAAGTAAGGTTAACCCGCCTGCACTACCCCAGTTCACAAAATGATACTGTACGCCTGTTTTGTGTCCGTAATGATTCTTGTTCCTTCCATTCGTCCCTTTTTGTCACTTAAAATAAATCGTTCAGCCATTTTCAGCTCACCTTTTTAAAACCTAATTTTTTACCTCTCACACACTGTCATTATGAACAGTGTAATAAAAATTTTTTATTATTTATTATATGGTAAGTCGCGTCCAAGTAGGACGTTTTGTGAATTTAAATCGTAAGAGCCACATCAGACAAAACGGCATCTTGCCCGGTGTGATTACGGAGTTGCAATTCCACTTTCAGAACACCTGTTCTTTTTCTTTTTTAGGTGAAAAAATGAGGTTGTTGTAGCGACAACAATGCCAACCGTTAGAATTATTTAGCTATAACAGTCACAGTTAAGAAAACCCATAGAGGTTCAGAGGAAACAAAGGAAGAATTACCCATGCCTATGACCTATTTTATAGACCTTGCCAGAGCCATTACAAGTGTTGAAACAGCCATGTTCAATCCGCTAATCAATTTGGCCGCATCGCCATCCTAACCCTAATCTGTCTTGTGATAGGCACATTCTTCTTTGCAAGATCTGAAAAAACAAATAACCTGCTCTTCTTTTAGTTAATAGACCTCCTCGGGATTTAGTTTTGGTTTTCATGGTTGATTAGACCGCAGATTAGGGCTGCTCGTATTTCGAAACGTTTACGTCTATTGCGATACTTGTTTGCCAAAATTTTAAACACCT
>NZ_WRFL01000056.1:0-13923 GCF_009778815.1 Candidatus Bathycorpusculum sp. | reverse complement strand
TATTATAGATCGCCCGAGCATGATGGAGTATACCAAAAAAACATAGGCGTCAAAGTGGTTTGGAGTGCTCCTTTTACTCAGGGCTACAACAATTATGACATAAGCTACACAAACGGTAAACCCTTACCCCTCTATAGGGTGACTGTTGAGAACAGTTGTGCTAAATCAACAGGTGCAGGTAACTATCATCAAGGTGCAATCATTACCATTGATGCTGGAACCCAAAATGATTCCATCTTTACCGGCTGGACAGTTAACGAAGGCGGTATCATTACCCTGGAAAACCGTACTCCTGTGAGTTTTACTATGCCTGCTGCTAATGTTGTTGTTACGGCGAGCTGGAATAATAATATCCTATATGTTGGGAATGAGGTTGAGCTTCGGGCGGCTGTTGAGAATGTTGTGAGTTCTGCTGTTATTGTTTTTACTGCCGATATTCCCCTTACAGATATGGCTCTCAATATCACTTCTGGTAAAAATATTACTCTAAAAAGTTTAAAAGGTACTTCTAAGAGTGTAGCAGTTGGTAACAATATTACCTCAACTAGTGGTAATGAGCCTGTGGAGCGGTTTTTTGAGTTGGTTGGTGTGGCTGATGCGGATACTATTGTTGTTGAGGATGGCGGGGTGTTGGAGCTTGCTGGTATTGTTGTAACTCATCCAGCTGGTGCTGTTGGTAGTGGTGTATTTGTTAAGGCTGGCGGTACACTTACCCTGTCAGATGGTAAAATTTCCCACAATATGGGAAGGCCTGATATAGACGGGCCTGTTTTTGGCAGTGCATACGTCTTGGGTGGCGGAATATATAACAATGGCACCTTTAATATGTCGGGCGGTGAGATCTCAGACAACCTCACCACCGAGGCTGTGGGCGGTGGCATAATCGACTCTGGGGGTGGTGGTATATACAACCGTGGTACCTTTAATTTGTCTGGTGGTGTGATTTCTGGTAACACCGCCCGTGGTAGTGGTGGAGGTGTGTTTAGCACAGGTGGTGCCTTTGTTATGTCTGGTGGTGTGATTTTAAATAACCAAGTCGTTACTAGTGGTGGCGGTGTATACTCCTATAGTGCTTTTGTTTTGTCTGGTGGTGTGATTTCGGGCAATATTGCCTCTGAGGGCGGTGGTGTATACATTCTAAATAACGGCAGTTTTGTTTTGTCTGGTGGTGTGATTTCGGGTAACACAGCTACCCATTGTGGTGGCGGTGTAAACAACATCCGTGGTCGTTTTACTATGAGTGGCGGATTGATTTCGGGCAATATTGCCTCTGAGGGCGGTGGTGTATACCACGGTTGGGGTACTTTTAGTTTGTCTGGTGGTGTAATTTCTAATAATACAGCTAGTAGAAATGGCGGTGGCGTATACTACGCTTATGGCTCTTCTGGCAGTTTTAGTTTGTCTAGTGGTAAGATTTCTGGCAATACCGCGACATATTTTGGTGGTGGCGTATACAACAGCGGCAATAGACCCTTCACTATATCGGGTGGTGAGGTTTCAGATAACGCCGCAGATTTTGGCGGCGGCATATACAGCATCGATGACTTCACTATGTCAAAGGGCATCATTTCAGGCAACAAAGCTACATGTTATGGCGGTGGCATATATCTAGATGGAGATGGTGTCTTTACTATGTCGGGCGGAAAAATTTCCAACAACACAACCACCTCTGAGGGCGGCGGCATATACATCAACTGTGTCGGTAACTTTAGTTTATCTGGTGATGGTGAAATTTCTGACAATACAGCCCCTGAGAGAGGTGGAGGCGTATACAACCGCGGTAGCATTACTATGTCGGGTGGAAAAATTTCCCACAACACAGCCCCCTCTGGCGGCGGTGTATTTAACGATCCTAAAAGTTGCTTTAGTTTATCCGGCGGAAAAATTTCTGATAATACAAACTGTGGGGTGATCAACAGCGGCAAGTTTACTATGTCGAGTGGTGAAATTTCTGACAACACAACTAGCGGGGCTGGCGGTGGTATATACAACAGTGAGTATGGTGTTTTCAGTTTATCCGACGGCGAAATTTTACGCAACACAGCTATCAAAGCCGGTGGCGTAGCTAACTGGGGTGACTTTACTATGTCGGGCGGCAAGATTTCTAACAACACAGCCAAAGAAGGTGGTGGCGGTGTGGGAAACTATTACAATGACCACTTTCATTTGTTAGGTGGGAAAATTTCTGACAACGCCGCTACAAATGGCGGTGGCATAATCAACTGGGCTGCCAGTTTTACTATGTCGGGTGGGAAAATTTCTGACAACAACGCTAACGCTTCTGGTGGTGGGGTATTTAACAACGGCGGATTTAAAATGGAAGGTAAAGCTGAGATTTCATGCAATACTGCATATCATGCTGGGGGTGTATCCAACGGCAACACATATACTAAAGAAGGTTTTATTCTGTCTGGTAAAGCGAAGATTTTTGGTAACACCGCTACAATGTTTGGTGGTGGTGTAGGAAACGGCACTGATTTTACTATGTTGGGTGAGAGTGAGATTTCGGGTAACAAAGCAACTTATGGCGGTGGCGTATTTAACAATGGTTCGATAGCAAAGTTTACTATGTTTGCTGGTAAAATTTCTGCTAACACTGCAAATGAGGCTGGTGGTGTATTCAATGGTGGTATATTTGCTATATTTGCTGGCATAATTTCTGCCAATATCGCTTCTTGGGGTGGTGGTATATCGAACCGTCTTGGTGGTGACTTTACCCTGTCTGGTGGTGTGATTTCTGGTAATACCGCTTCTTTTGGTGGTGGCATATATCTCGAAACTGGCCTTGTGGTTTCTGTAAAGTTGAGTAAAGGCACAATTTCAGATAATACTGCATCAAAGGATGGCGGTGGCGTTTGGATTGCCTATGAAAGCCTATCTAAACTCTGCGTTGATGACCTGCTGGTATTTTCAAACAATCACGCAATAGTTGCCTATGATCGAGACTCCAAGGACGACCAGTTATACGCTTCACATATAAGTTCCCAAGTTACTTGGACCTCACCGTTCAAGCAAGGCTATAACAACTATGACATATGTTATACAAGCAATAAACCCTTACCACCATAGCTGTGGTTAAAGATTGCAAAAGCATGGATAAGACGGTTGTCCCAAGAATCAGTGTCAATAATTGCTGGCTATCAGTCAGACTCACTCTTCATCAGTTGGTCAATTGATGAAGGCAAAATAATCATCAAGTCAATATGTTAATGTTTGGTACATGCAAATGCGTAGCGTTTATTATGCCGCCAAGCAAGGTTGTTGTTACAGCAAATTGGAGTCTTCTTTATGGTGGTCTCAATCTGTAGGTCTCCTTCCACAGTAAGGTTGGGCCAAATAAGCGGTTGTTTGTGAAAGTTCGGCACGCCGGCCTAATAGACAGCTACCAATAGATGTCTTTCTAACCTGCGCCAGCCTCAAAGGTCACACCCATAGACTTATACTATACATCCCAAAGACTGGGTCGAGTAGCAAAGAGCGGATTGGTTATTGTTGGTTTAGGTACTTATTTTTGGTGGCGGGCGTACTCTTTTTTTGCCTAGTTTTATGCGTAGGGCTATGCGGTAGAGTTTGCGGAGTGCTTTTACTAGTTGTTCTACGCTGGGTGCGGTGGAGTAGATGAGTGGTATTTGTTCGTATTCGGCTATGCGTATGGCTTCTTCGTCGGGTGGGGTTTTGTGGAAGATGACGATGCGGGGTTTGAGGTTGCTGACTCGCACAATCATCATGGGTAGGCTTCCGCCGTCTAGGTTGGTAAATACGAGGGCTCTTTCGGTGGTTGCGCCAAAGAGTTGGGTGTATTCGGAGCCTGAGTAGGCTTCTACAGCTTTGCGGCTGTCGATGACGGTGTAGCCGTTGATTTCTTTGACGAATTTTTCTTTGCAGGCCATCACTTCGCCGCCGATGGCTTTGCAGAGGTATTCGACGCGGACGGGGATGGGGAATTCGCGCAGGTCAATTACTGCCATGCTTGGGGAGCTTGTGAGTTTGGCGAATTCGCGGATGAATCGACTGCCTTTTTGTTCGTCGATGTGGAGTAGTGAGAGGACAAAGCGGCGGATGAATTTGGCTCCGGGGCTTTTACGTCTGCCGCTCTCGTAGTCGCTTATAACTGAGGAGGAGAGGCCCATGGTTTGGCTGAGGCTGATTTGGGATATGGCAAAGAGTTCGCGCCATTTTTTCATGGTGGAGCCGGGTCGGCTTGAGAGAATGATTTCTCCTGCGATTCTTCGGGCTAGAACTTCTCTTAGGCTGGGTGATACTGTGGACATGGCGGCTTTTCTCTGTTTGTATCTTCCTTCAGGGCTGAAATATAAAACTGTATCTGCCTTGGGGGTGGTGTTGTTTATTGTTGGTGGTGTGGTTGGGGTGTTTGTTTTGGTTTTTGTGGTGTTGTTTGTTCTGTTTTTTTGTTTGTTGTGTTTTTATGTTCTTGTTTTGAAAATTTGTTTATAAGTGAGTTCGGCGTAACTGTTTTTAGCGTTCGCAGTCTTGATAGGAGAGATCTGCAAGCGTTATCTACAAAACAACATAAGAGTGAGTGAAATGTCTGAAAAAGCTAGTGATGTGATCTTCGTCGGAAACAAACCCCCTATGAGCTATGTTCTCGCCATTATAACGGCATTTTCAAGTGGTGCCCAAAAAGAAATAACTCTAAAAGCAAGAGGCCAAGCAATCACCACCGCAGTTGACGTCGCCGAAATTACCCGAAGCCGCTTTATCAAAGACCTCAAAGTTACAAAGATTGCAATCGGAACTGCCGAGATGCCGCCACGCGAAGGCGAAAACAGATCCAGAATGGTTTCTACAATAGAGATAACTCTATCTAAATAGTAACCATAACGGAAAAAAGATTTAGCTCTCCTACATTTTTTACTATTTTTTAAAAATATCCAATGGCCCATTAACTTGTTTAGTTGTTTGGTAACCTCGGATTATACTGAAATTCATGGTCTTTTCCATCGATACCCCATTCTTTTATCGTTTCTTTGCTAGTTTATGTTGAGGTTTCTCTGGTTTAGGGTTATTAGAAGATCCAGGGATATTTCCTGCGTACGATTTCAAGTATGGTTTGGGGTGGGACTATGCCTTCTTCGCAGATTAAGCCGTGGATGTAGCGGTTTGGGGTAATATCAAAGGCGGGATTGCACACTTTTAGTTTTGGTGGGGCTTCACTCCAGATTTCGTCTGGGTTACGATGCTCAATTTTTTCATATGTGCCGCTTAGGGTTTCGGGGTCGAATTTGAGTAGTTCTGAGACCACATAGAAGGGTTTACGGGCTTCTTGTGCTAACACGGCAATGTTGCCGGTTCCGATTTTGTTAACTATGTTGCCCTCTGAGGTGATGGCGTCTGCACCCACAACCACTAAATCAGCCTTTGCTATATAGGGGCGAACTGCTGAATCCACAATAAAGGTGGTCTCAATGTCTAGATCGATGAGTTCTTTGGCTGTTATTCTTCCCTGAAAGATGGGGCGGGTTTCGGTACATATGACTTGAAAGGTTTTGTTCTGTTCTTTGGCTTTGGCAAGCAGACGCGTTACTGTTGAGCTGTGACAGTGTGTGAAAACCACCATGCCATCTTGAATGCGCTTGGCTCCAATTTCAGCAGTTTGTTCTCTTGAGGTTTCTAAATCTTTGAGAAATTTGTCGGTGCTTGTGGTTAGGTTTTCACAGAGATCTTGAATGTTTTGGGCAGGGATGGTTTGGGTTTGGTTAATTATACCGCGCAGGGCGTTGCGCATCAGCGGTTCGGTTTCCCGTGCGGTTGCAAAGATGCTTTGTGCTTCTCTTAGTTCGTTTAGGAATTGGGTTTTGGTTTGGGCTTGGGTTTGGGTTGCGAGAATTTGAAGAGCTTCTATGGCGGCTATGGCGACGTTTCTTGCACCCTTAACTTGGAGAGTGCGGATTTTTTCTGCTGTAACTTGAATAATATCTGCCATATTCTTGCCTGCCATTGTAGTATACTATTTTGCGGGACGCATATAAGCGATTCATAGCAGGCCCCTGTTTGATTCACACCCCTAAAGTGGATTTCACATTAGTTGTGTGAATCACGTAAATCTGGAAGACAAGGGTTGGAATTAGTGGCGACCGCTATGCTGGTATGTTCCCACTTGTTGTTGCGTTAAGGCTCTACCAACTTTCAAAACACGGCAATCGAGCTTTCACCGGGTTAGCAGTAGTGATGGTTTTGTTCTCCAATTTTTTGTGGAAACTGCTGTGTATGTCTGCAATTTTTGTGCTTTATTATATAGGTTGTTTTGTCGTCGTCTTTGACTGATGCGAATGTGGGCGTAACTTTGAAGTTGGACTGGTTAATAGTGATTTTTAAGTATTCTTGAGTTAACACTGATTCTGTTGTTATGCAATTTTGTTCTTTTAAATAACGTTCCTCAATTTTTTTCTAAATTCAGGGTCATTGTAATATCTAATTCTATCCTTTAGAGACAAGTCTTTAGTTACCTCATAATTATAATGTCTTATTGCATGAATGTCATCAATTGTAAAGTTTGGGCTTATTTTTAGTTTAGCTTTCGTTTTCCTCACCTGCCATAAGATATGATGGTGTACATATCATGGTAACAAGCCCGTATCCAGTTTGTGCAGCAACTAATTTTACGCCTTTGATAGTTCGCATATTAACAATATGTCTAAAATTCCATGAAACTATGCAAGTACAGTCATGAACTAAAGAACAGGCGATATGCAAGCAGTCATCGAAACTTTTAGGTGTTAATGTCCTGTTTTCTATTAGTTTGTTTGCAACGCCGGCAATTTCTTCAGTTATCTTAATTTCTTTATATTCGATTTGTTCTAGAAACCTTTTTAGTTTAATGCGTTTGGGTTCTGCGTTTCGATCAATTTCTTGTAAGGTTACACTAGATAGTAAAACTTCGCAATCTTCTGATTTTGGAAATTCCCAGAATGCTAATGTGTCTTTCATTTTTTCTGGAGAATACTGCTGGTCAAGGTAACTAACTGCAGTAGTGTCAAGATAAATTTTCATTTTTTTCATACGCATCTAGTTCCTCGTGCCATAACTATCTACAGCTTTACTACATTATAATATGTTTTTCATAAAAGTCAACTCTTTGTTATTCCCAAACGCATAAGTTTATGTTCCAAATGATTCCTGATTTATGTTTGTGGTTTGTGTATGGTTTGGGTGTGAATTTTTGTGTCTTATGGACTTTTAATGTGAATTTGCCAATATGTCTCAGCGTTTCTATGTCTTTTAGCATTAGAGAAAACCTGTGCATTTTCGTCTTTATTTGGTGTTGATACACCTGATGTTGCATTGTTAAAATACTGCTTTGTTGGTGTAGTTGATACTAAACAAATTGTCTTACCTAGAAAGTGGTTTACTTTGGACGGTAGTGTCAATAATTGTGGAACACTTTTGTAAATTGCAGTTCATTTGGTTCTGTTTGAGTTTGTTGTTGTGTGTTTTGGGGTTTTGGTGTTGTGGACTGGTGAGGGGTGTGGTGTTGTGTGGTTAGGGCTAGATAGATTGCGCCGACTATGATGATAACTCCAATGAGTAGTAGCATTATGGCCCAGTTTTGTCCGGTGTTTGCTGAGTTGGGGTTACTTATCTGCATAACTGCAAATGCACCAAATGTGATCAGGATCAAGCCTCCTGTTAGGCAGCTAAGCGCGCCGCGTTCGCCTTTGCTTTGTTTTGGGGTTGTTGCTTGTTGGCTTTTCACTTCTTTTTCTTCTTCTTTTTTTGTTGTTTGTTGGTTTGGTTCTTGGGTTGTTGGTGGGGTTGTTGTTGTTTGTGGGTTGGGTTGGTTTTGGTCTGTTGTTTGGTTTAGGGGGGTTCCGTATTTGGTGCAAAATATTGTGGTGTCTTTGGTTGGGTTGTTGCATTTGGGGCAAAACGTCATGTTTTCTTCCTAAGTACTTCTTATAGGGCCGGTATTTAAAACCGGCGTCTGCTGTTTGGTGTTGGTGATTTGGAAAGTTTTGGGTCTTTTGATATTTTTATTGAACTCAAACCCACTGCCTGTAAAACTGTGCCCAGCACCGCAACAACCACCGAGTGCACCAATGCGGCTTGAGCGAGTACTGCATGAACTGGTGCGGTTGCACAAACTACCCCTCCACCGGACAATATGCCAAAGTTTCAGCGTTTATGTGCACCCATGAACGAGCATCAATAAATGCCGCCTACCAGCAATTCAAAAACTAACCCAAAACGGCATACCCGTAGCCATCACCTCCAAAGAACCCCCCTGGTCAACATGATGACTGAACCTGCTAACAACCCAAACAAATAATTCCCAACAACATGCACCTCATAGCTGAGTTTGGTCTGGTGTATTATTATTTCAGACTGTTTGGGGAAACATATATCTTGGATTTCTACCAATTTTTAATGGAGAAACGCGCGTGTTTGTTATCGGCAAAAAACCCAGTTTAGCTTCTAGTAGGCAAGAACCCCTCTTTACTGCAATTTACATAGGAGCAGTTCTTATCAGTTTAGCTGTAATCTATATCAGCCATCTGCCTCACAGCCTCTGGAACAGTCTGGTTGATTTTTTTATGACCCTAACTCTCTCACCTGTTCCTAGCACAGGTATTGCTCTACCTGCACCTTCCAATCCCGCGGTCCACACAAATCTTTTCTTAGCGGGTTTTCAGTTTGCAGTAGCTGTGAGTGTCATTGAAATTATTGTTTTGTTCTTGCGCATATTATTCCACTCCTCCATAGCGCGCAAAGCTGAAACCATAGAAAACATTGTGTTTTGGTTAGGGGCTGCTTATTTGATAACAGTTTATCTGGTGAACATAACTATAGTGGCTGAGTGGTTTGTGTTCTGGGCTGGGTTACTGTTAGTTTTTGGCTTGGCTTTGGTTGCCCGTGCCTTTATACTCATAGCAAGCAGACGCTAACCCATTTTTTTAATCCTAAGATTCCACCAAAGACCCATAATCTGCCAAAACATGTTCCAGGAGTCTTTAGCCAAGTTTACTTTGGTGTCTTTACCGCTATGCCACTCCACTGCAAACTCTTTAATTCGCAAACCTTGTCTGTAGCCTCTGACCATAACTTCGGTATCCCAAAACCAATGCTTAGCCTCCACTTTGCCCAGTAGCTTTAGCAGAGGCTCGCGTTTGAAAGCCTTGAAGCCACATTGGTGGTCTTTGAGTTTTGAGCCTAGCATATGGCGGACCAGAAAATTGTAGCTTTGACTGCTAAGATCTCGGCTAAGGGTGCGGTTTGCTTTGCTTTGCGGCATCATTCTTGAACCGGTTGCAAAATCATAGCCTTCTACTGATATGGCTTCAATTAGAGGTTTTAGGTATTTGAGATCAGTGGCTAAATCTAGATCCATATATGCCAAGACTTCACCGCGGCTCTGTGCAAAGGCGTTATTTAGTGCCATTCCTCGTCCGAGTCGCTGGGGGCGGTGGATATGGCGTACACAGGGATATTTTTGGGTTAGTTCTTCTGCGCATTCTGCGGTGCCATCAGTGCTGCCATCTTCAGCGATGATTATTTCATAGGCGCTGGTAAAGCTGTTTAGGGTTTCTGTAGTTTTCTCTACTGCTATGGGGAGATAGGTTGCTTCGTTGTAGGCGGGCAGGACCACTGAAACCTGCAGAGTAGTAGCTTTTGCGCTGTTGCTGGGGGTTGTTGTCAGCATGGTGCAAAATACCAACTCGTGAACCATTTTAGCTGATGAATATATTCCCCTGAGGCGGGTGCTCCTGAAATCACTGGATAAAACACAATAAACAATGCTATGGTTGTTGCAAATATAGTTATGGCTGCTATTTTTCCTATGGGTTTATGCCAATATCGATTGATAAAATACGCTGTAGCTAAACATAGTAGCGGTACGCTTAGGTAGAAGTGATAGATGTAGGTTGCACGCCCAATAAGCACATAGGGCAACCAAGAAAACAAAAACACCACCCCAATAAAGATCGCGGCAACATCCCAACCCTTGCCTCGGATACTACCGGGGGGCGTTGTGGATTTTGAGAGGCGGCTCTTTAGATTTGATAGTATACCCTCTAAGTGGGGGGCCTCAACCAATAGCGCAATCATGGCCACAAATCCCACCCACCAAACTGCTGGGTTGCCAAACACAGTTATGGTTGAGAATGTGTTGTTTGGCAGATAGGTTATGTCAAACCATCGCGGAACAGATACGCCGTCTAGTCTAAACATAAAGGGCCATGACCACCAAGGTGCTGCTGAGGAGTCTGTTACGCTGCCTCCGTGGAAGCTAAACATGGCATTTTGCAGCTCAATAATTGTTTTTGGAGAACTACCCATCATCATCTCAGGTATGTAGGTTGCAAAATAGATTGCTACAAACACTCCCACAAACCCTAACAATAACAAAAAGGGATGGTTAAAAAACGCTACATACTTGTTGCTAAGCGTCCCCTTTAGATCTTTAACTTCTCTTAATCTAAGCACCACAAGCATAGCCAGCATACCCAAGACACCAAAGAGCGAAAACCACTTAGTTGAAAAGGCCAAAGCCGCACAAATCGCTGCTAAAGCCAACGGCACAACTGAGGTTTTCCAACCCTCTTTTAACACTTTTGCAAAGTATACCAAAAAGAACAACTGGGTAAGCAAGGAAAAAAACACTACATACGTATCCACTGTACCGATGCGTGCCATGGTAAAATGCATAAAATCAAAACTAAACAGAAACGCCGCTGAAAACCCGCCAATCCAGCTTCCAAACAGTTTCTTACCCAAAAGAAACATTAACGGAACCATAAGTGTCCCAAAGATTACCCCTATGATGCGCCAGCCAAACGGCGTTGCCCCAAACGCCAAAACTCCCAATGTTTGAACAAGCTTACCCAAGGGCGGATGAGTTCGCTCAAGAGGAATCTGATGATTAGCAAATTCCTCAGCGGAGCGGGCAAAGTAGACTTCATCAAAATACATCTTGGACATATACGTTGGAGGTATCTCAAGCACGCTTTGCTCATCAATTAGTGCCGCTAATGAAGCATCATCAGTATTGTTTAAGCCCTTGATGGATACTATGGTAATTTGGGTATTGTCAAGATCTGCAAGTCCAATTTCACTTAACTCAATGTAGGGTGAGGGTTCTTTATCGCTGGGATTTGTTATCCCCCAACTAGAAAAATTAGGCCGCGAATCATACTCAACTGCCTCAACATCAAACCGCAAAAACCGAGTTTGAGCATTTACCTCAAAACCAGTTTGAATCGAGTAATCAGTGCCTCGAGGCGCAAGCGACACCTTACCCAACTCATTCCAACTATCTGGTGCTCCTGAGTAAACCGTAACTGAGGCATTACCGCTCTTAACCCAGAAATAAATTGTTTGAATAGGCTGCACTGAACCCACATCAACATAAAAACTTGACTGTGTAGTATTCTCCCAATTTGTTAGCGGCGCTTGAATTTGACCTAAATTCCAAGCCGCCATACTAAAGAAAAGAACCGATAACAAAACAATGGTTAAAACATCTTTTTTTGTTAGCTTTAACTCAAAGATCAATGCTCATTCCCCTTCGCCGTCTGGTTTAACGGTTCGACGGTTTTAAACCTTCGGCTCTCAAACTCCCTCCAAAGAAGCACCGAAGCATACGCCAACAACCCCAAATTAACAATACCCACCAACAAAACCACCCCATCAAACTGCGGTGTGGCCGCCAGCAAATTATGCTCAATAAACCTTCCCGCATTTAGAAAATACAACACATAAGCCTGATTGACAAGCAAAGTAGCAGTCAACCCCGCATAGAGCAATCGAATCTTTTTGCTAAACGGTAGCAACAATACCAACATACTAAGCGCTGGGAAGAGGTAGCGTTCATGAATCCTTGTAGGCAACATAAAAAAGGCAAACAAGAGCAAAAACGCCCCAAACACAGCCAAAAGCTCCCCAGAAGCCTCTAGGCGTTTATGGAGAATATAGAGCGTTACTGCTGAGAAGCCTCCAAATAACACCCAACCCACAATATATAAACTCCCATCGGGAACCCAAAGCCCAAACAAACCCCACAAATTAAACGCATTAATCGAAGTGTACTGATAACCCTCATAAGCCCCAAAATAAATCCCACTCAAAAAATCTATCGGACTGCCGCTCCAATTAAAGGGCAAGATCACCCCAAAAATCGTAACCACAAACGCCCCCGCTGATGTAAGCAAACGCTTTATCCCGTTTTTCTTAAAAATCAAAAGCACAACCAAGGGTAGCAACGCAATAGCTTGCGGCTTAGTTAACAAAGCCACCGCAAAAACCCCTGCAGAAAACTCAGGTTTTTGTTTAAGCGCCAAAATCAAAGCCAACACAAGGAAAAACGTGTATATCGCATCAAACTGCCCCCAAATAGCCACGTTAAAAATAATCGCAGGATTAAACGCATAAAACGCAGTGGCTAAAATGGTTCCTCTAAAGCTTAGTTGTTTGCGCAAAAACCAATAGATAAGTCCACAGGTAGCCAAATCAAAAATAGTTGGCGCCAACTTGACAAAAAACACCGGATCAACTGAGCCAAACATCTGGGAAAGAGAGCCAAACATCCAAAAGATGTAGACATTAAACGGCGGATAGTCAATCCAGCCTGCCTGTTGTAGCACATAGGGATAGAAGGAATGAACACCCTGCGTAGCTGCAGTGCTAAACCAGTACTGATAAGTTGCCAAATCATTAACATAACCATCTAAAGAAAACAACAAGAGCCGCACCGCCAAAGCCGCACCAAGAAGCACAGCTAAAGCTTTGAGGTCCTGTCGATCAAACGGCAAACTCACCATCATTTCTCTACCACAAATACAGTATCTTAACATAAGAAGTTTTTTCCAAAATGTCTCTAAACGACTCTGCTACCTTGGAATTAGCTTTCTTGTCTATCTGTATGGGCGATAAGTGCTTATAACTATGTTTATGTTTAGTGCCTGTGGTGATTCTAAATTGACTAAAACCGATGAAAATCTAAAAGCGGCATTTGCAGGCGAATCTCAAGCTAACCGTAAGTATCTCGCGTTTGCTAAAGCCGCAGACGCCGAAGGCTTCCCACAAATAGCAAAACTCTTCCGAGCTGCCGCAGAAGCAGAAACTATTCATGCTCTAAACCACTCCGGGTCATGGGCCAAGTAAAATCCACCGCTGACAACCTTGGTGCTGCTATTTCCGGTGAAACCTATGAATTTGAGCGTATGTACCCTCAATTCATAGAAGAAGCCAAAACGGAGGGCAATAAAAAGCACTTCAGAGCTTTGATCTAGCCAACAGAGTTGAGCATGTACACTCTGGACTCTACAAAAAAGCACTCGAGGCTATAAAAACCCAAAATGATCTGCAAAAAGCTGACATCTATGTTTGCCCTGACGGTGGAAACACCTTCGATGGCACAGTGCCAGACGTTTGTCCTGTCTGTACAAAACCCAAAGCAACATTCATAAAAATCGCATAACCCTTTCTTTCTTTTATTATTTTTTTGTCTGCTAAAGAGATAAAAAACGTATTGTGGGTCGATAATATTTTATGGTTATGTCCATAAATTATTGGTGTGGACCTTTTTGCTTATTTAGTGTCCGTATTTAATCGGAATATGTGTTTTTGTTCTTATTACCTGAGTTTTAACCCAATTTTATACACTACAATTATCGGCGTTTTTGATGATGTTTTTCCATGCTTTTAATTGTGTTTGCAAAAACTTTGAATTTGTAGTGTAAAGATTCACACTACAGGGTTTGTTAGAGAAAATAAAAGTCTGCTCAACTGTTTGTTTGGTGCGTGTAGAGTTCAAATAAGTGAACGGAAAACTAAAACAACATACGAGAGTGTTCACTTATAGATAATTTTATGTGATGCTGTACATATATCGCCAAACAAGGTTAGTTCGTATGGTGCATTGCAAAAAATGTTTGTCTGAAAAAGTCGCCAAGGGCGGGTTTGTTC
>NZ_WRFL01000055.1:0-14407 GCF_009778815.1 Candidatus Bathycorpusculum sp. | reverse complement strand
TTTGTCAGCCGTTTGTGGCCTGAGGTGTGGCTGGGTATAGCTGCTAGACAGTTTAGATGGTGAAATGGTGAGTTGTAAGATACCTCAAAGGTGGGGGGGAAATTATTTTGGGACAAGACAGTTTAGGATTTCTTTTTTAATTTTTTGATAAGAAAATAAACACATATGCACAATAACAGCAAATATAGTGAACAAATTAACAATAATTTTCACACTTAATAGACAAACAAACACAATCAATCATAAAAACTAGACAAACACACACAATAAACCCCAATCAGAAAAAACAACAAACAAAAACCAAAAAACAACCACCAAACAAAAAACACAAAACAAAACACTCCCCCAATAAAACACACAGCCAAAAGTCACACCATGCTCAATCATCAAAAAACAAACCTGAAAAAAAGTCATGTGTCCAATTGTAGGTTAAGCTTTCATAGAAGCGTAAACAAACTTCTCGTATTCAGAGCGTGGACCTGTAAAACCTCAAACTTATCATAAACTGCCATTAACTTCAACAGCGTACGATGCAGGTGCTGACGGGATTTCGCTACATAGGTGTCTTGAGCCTGTGCTGGAGTTATAGATTTTCTTTATCTAGTGGTAGTTTTCTGTAGTAGCGGGTGAATTTTCTCATTAAAGGCGTTTATGATGTGTTATATTTAGCAGTGAGCAGAGACGCCCACAGCCAATGATTAGTTTATTATACGAACCGTCAGAGTAACTCTGAGTTTTCATCCCGTGAAGTCTATTTAATGCCTTCTCATCATCCGGCAAACAGATAAGCTCAGGGGGACATAAAAGCCTTTAATATACAGCTGGAATTTGGGAAGTCTTTTATTTTTGTTTTTGATAAATTAAGACAGGAGTCTAATCTTATGGAGTTTATTGGAAGTAAAACTGAAAAGAATCTCTTAGCCTCGTTTGCAGGCGAATCTCAAGCGCGAACTCGATATACCTTCTTTGCGAGTGTGGCCAAAAAAGAAGGCTATGAACAAATAGCAGCCATTTTTGAGGAGACAGCTGCAAACGAGAAAGAACATGCAGAGTTGTTTTTTAAACATCTAAAAGGCGGTATGGCAGAAATCACTGCAACTTACCCTGCAGGTATCATCGCATCAACCGCGATTAACCTAAAAGAAGCGGCAGATGGCGAGAAACTTGAATGGGGCACGCTCTATCCCAACTTTGCAGAGGTCGCCCGACAGGAGGGTTTTGGCGATGTTGCAAAAACATTTGCGATGGTTGCCGAAGTGGAGACATCTCATGAACGTCGATATCGCAAATTATTAGAAAACGTCCAGACAGGCAAAGTCTTTAAAAAAGACGCTCCAACCAAGTGGAAGTGTAGAAACTGTGGTATGGTCATAACCGGCTCTGAAGTACCTGATAAATGTCCCACATGTGCCCACCCCAGATCGTACTTTGAAGTCTGGACAGAAAACTACTAGGCAGTCCCCTGAGGGACCCCTCATTATTTTTTTAGTTTAGTTGACTACCAATTGTAGTCAACCATTTTTTGAAGTCAAGACACAAAAACTGGAGTTTTTGGGATGGAAAAAATGCCCAAAGCGCTATGCGATGGCTAATTTTTTGGTTTCTTTGGGGGTCTTTTTTGGTAGTGAAATTTCTAAGATGCCGTCATTTAGTTTTGCGTTTGCCTCATCAGAGCGGACAGGTTCGGGCAGGTGGATTTTTCGGTAGTAGGTTTGAACGGCGCGTTCATGGCGAACGTAATTTTTGTTTTTCTGATCGTCTGTATTGATTTTTTTGGCTTTTATTGTTACGGAATCCTCAGTCATTTCAATGTCTACATCATCTTTTTTAAAACCCGGCAATTCTGCAGTCAAGTGATAGTTTTTTCCTTGATCCTCCAAATCCACAGATGGAACGCCCAATCTTGTGAAAGGAGCGATGGATGCACGTGCTTTTGAGGTTACGTCCCGCCCCAGTCTTGAAGATACTCCCCAGAAATCTTCAAAATCCCGTTGAAACTGGTTTAATAAACGGTTAAAATCGTGCTGAATATCGCGTGAAGCATAAGGCATAATGTCCTCATCTGATCTTTTGATTTCATCACCAGATTTTTTTTCATCCTCAGAATACTCTATTTTATTTTTATCTTCAGACAAAACATAGTCACCTAAGTCTATGCAAGGATATTTTGCTAATTAACATATGTGAACCTGTGCTGCACTAACAAACTTTTTTTAAACCCACTCAGCAACGCTTGGATAGTTAATCATCAGACAAACAAGCAACCTTTTCAAACCATATTGAAGATGAAACACATCTATCGCTTGATTAAGCGCTTTCTGCATTGTCCCAAACAAATTCACACTTCTCTCAAAATAGAAACCTGCAAAACTAGCAGGTAACACTCACAAACAGTTAATAGGAATAGAAAGTCAATCAAACATAAAATTAAGAAATCTAATCGCCCCAAGTTCTAAGTGGAGATGAGAAATATGGGAAATCAAAAGACAACCCCTCTCAAGTCAGAAGGCAAAATTCAAGTTACCAAAAATGGTCCATACATAGTTGTAGGCGGCATTCCACTTTATCGAATGGTCATCAAATGCGATCACTCAACAATACCCTCAGAGTGGAAGATTACAGAAAAACTTGAAACTCAACCAAGCTATGCTCTTTGCAGATGCGGCGGAACAAGCAATAAACCCTTCTGTAATGGAACCCACCTCAAAACCAACTTTAACGGCACCGAAACCAACAACAAAGCCAGCTCTTTTGAGGCTATGGCAAAATGTATAGAGGGCCCCGAATTAACGCTCAAAGATGCTGAAGCTCTCTGCGCGTCTGCACGGTTTTGTCATAGAAAAGGGGATATCTGGAATCAAATAGCCAAAACTGATGATGACAAAATCAAAGATAACTGTATAAAAAACGCGTGCACCTGCCCTTCAGGCCGGCTTGTTGTTGTGGATAAAAAAACCGATCAGGCCATTGAGCCGAAACTGGATCAGGCAATTGGGTTAATCGAGGATCCAAGTATTGGATGTGATGGCCCGCTTTGGGTTAGAGGCGGTATTCCCGTGTATGGTGCCGATGGTAAACTCTATGAGGTTAGAAACCGCATGACATTGTGCCGATGTGGTAAATCGGCGAATAAACCGTTTTGTGACAGCAGCCACTATCCTGAAGAGGCAGACCAAGGGGAGAGTAAAAAATGACAAATAACCAAGTAAAAAACGAACAAGACATTGAAGCTTTGTTGGAGTCCAAAGATAGAGTGTATGCACTGTTCTATGCAACTTGGTGTCCGTTTTCTCAGCGGTTTCTGCCCCTATTTAGCCAATATACAAAAACTAATCCGGATGAATGCCTAAGCATACCGATTGATTTTGAACCAAAAATAGTTGATAAATACGACATCAAATACTATCCAACTTTGTTGCTACTCAAGAAAGGTAGAGTGCAAAAAAGATTAGATGCCACACCAGGAATTGGATTAAACAAAGAACAACTCGATGAACTCACAGCCAGTGCATAACATATTTGCAACAAACTTGAAGAACACAAACCCTGCTTAGCAGTAGATATGCTTTTGCAGATTACTGTAGAAACTCTGTTACATAGGATATCTTTTGTTGAGTAGTTATTGATTAGGCAGAAGTTCGTTGAATTCAGAGTTAACTGCGCCATATTTGGTTTGGATGATACCGCTTATTCTGCGCCACTCTTCGCCTACGGTGGGCCAGTTTGGTCCCATGATGATACTGGTTCCTACATAGTCGCTGAGCGCTCTTTCGCGTTTGACCGTTCGTTGAGTCCAGTCTACGCTTATGAGGTTGGAGCGTCGCAGATATTGGAGGTTACGGGCCACTTGGTTAAAGTTTATGGGGTAGGATAGGATGGTGTTTAGATCATCCGTTAGGGAGCTTATGGTAAATTCGTCTTCTTCACGGAGGCTTATGGCGGCGATCATGTCTTGCATGAGTTTTGCGTTACGTGTTAGGTAGTAGGCACGTTTAGGTACTAGAACTTGTTCGAGACGGTAGGCGTTGCGTTTGTAGAACCAGCTTTTAATGAGTTCAGCTACCAGTAGATAAGCGCCCATCAAGGGTACCAAAAAGGCGTAGAATATAAGCGGGGGTGCGGCAAAGCCAAAGAGACGGCCCAGAGGTGAGAGGGGCAGGAGTAGGGCAAAGGCTATGATAATTATGCTGCTGATTAGGAGGTATTTGCTTGGTTTGCTCTTCCAAAATGGCGTACGACGTGTTCGGATGACAAAGACAACTAAGACTTGGGAAACTATGGATTCGATAAACCAGCCAGTCTGGAATAGACTCTGGAAAGCAGGATCATGCAATAAAGAGGGATTACCCAATAACATGGCTCCTGGGATGAGGGGCATGAAGATAAAGAGCATGCTAAAGAAGGTCAAAAAGTCAAACATTGAGCTTACGGGTCCCAGTGAAACCATGAATCTGCGTATGAAAGAGATGTCCCATCGTTTGGGCCGTTCTAGGTATTCGTTGTCGACTTTGTCGGTTGTTATGGTGGTCTGTGAGAAGTCGTAGAGCAGATTGTTTAGCAGAATCTGGACCGGCAACATGGGTATGAATGGGAGCAAAATGGCAGCGCCGGCAACGCTAAACATATTGCCAAAGTTTGAGGAAACCCCTATCTGGATGTATTTCATAGTGTTGCCAAAGGTTTTGCGGCCCTCCAGCACACCCTCAGCTAGAACCGTAAGATCATTTTTGGAGAGAATAATGTCTGCGGATTCGCGGGCAACATCAACTGCGTTGTCAACCGAGATTCCAACGTCGCAGGTTTTTAGGGAGGGTGCATCATTGATGCCATCACCCATATAACCCACGACATGACCGTTCTTTTTGAGCAGAGTTATTATGCGGTCTTTTTGTACGGGGTTGACACGACAAAAGATGTTGGCTTCCTCAACAATTACCATTAGGGCTTCATCAGATAGGTTTGCTATGTCGTTACCTAAGGCGACACCTTTGATTTCAAAGCCAAGTTCTTCGCATACTCGGCGGGTGACAAGTTCGTTGTCGCCTGTTAGGATCTTGAGTTCGATACCGGCTCGGCTTAGCATTTGGATAGATTGTTTGGCGGTTTCTTTGGGCGGGTCGAGAAATGCGACAAAGCCAAGAAAGATCATGTCGTTTTCGTCGTTTATGGAGTAGACTGCTTTGTCTTCTTTTAGGCGTTTGTATGCAACACCCAAAGCTCGGAGGCCTTGAGTACTGTAGTCGTGATATTGTTGTTCGATTTTTTGGCGGGTTTCTTCGTTTAGGTCTGATATGCAGTCGCCTAGCTCAACGTAGGAACAGACGCGGAGAATTTCCTCGGGGGCGCCTTTGGCGATAAAGTAGCGTTGTTCTTCGCGTTCAACCACGACTGAGACTCGTCGGCGTATGAAGTCAAAGGGTACTTCGTCTATTTTTTGGTATTTGGAGGTGTCGACTTCTTTGTGTTTGAGGATGGCCTCATCTAGGGGACTGCGCAGGCCAGTTTGGAAGTTGCTGTTGAGAAAAGAGTGGAGAAAGACTTTTTCGTCTTCGTTACCTTCTATGTTGACGTTTAGGATTAGTTTAATTTTATTATCAGTTAGTGTGCCGGTTTTATCAGTGCACAGTACGTTCATGCTGCCAAAGTTCTCAATAGCTGAGAGCCGCTTGACGATAACGCCTTTCTTAGACATTGCCATCGCACCCCTTGAGAGGTTGATGGTGATGATCATGGGTAACAGTTCAGGGGTTAACCCAACTGCTAGGGCCACTGAAAAAAGCAGAGCGTTTACCACACCTAGTTCGGTGGGGTTACGTAGGGAAATAATTAGAAAGACAAAAATCACAAAGAGAAAAGTGAGCTGCATTATAAAGTAGCCAAAGCTCTTTATGCCGCGTTCAAATTCGGTTTCCGGTGCTTTTTCAACGAGTTTTTTGGCGATTTTGCCATATTCGGTTGAACTACCGGTTTTAAGAACAACTGCAGTTGCGGAACCACTGACAATTGAGGTTCCCATAAAACAATAGTTGCTCCAATCAACAAGTGAACCGCCCTTCTTTACAGAACCAGCAACTTTTTCCACCGGAAATGATTCTCCGGTTAGGGCGGATTGATTAACAAAGAGATCTTTGGCAGATATGACACGGGCATCTGCGGGGAGGATATCGCCAGCTGAGAGATAGATTACATCCCCGGGAACGATTTCTGGAAGAGCGGTTTCTTGGCGCACCCCGTCTCTTATCACGGTGGCGGTGGTGGTGACTTTCTGCTTTAGCAACTCTGCAGCTTTGCTAGCCTTGCTCTCCTGGTAGGAATCAAGAGCTATGCTGGCAAATACGATGATTAATATGATAATCATATTGACATGTTCGTTGAGTACCCCTGAAATCACTGCGGCAAACAATAGAATGAGAACCAAGGGGCTTTTGAAGTGCAGAAGAAAATCTTTAAGGATAGAATGTTTGCTTTCTCTGGCAAGTTCGTTTCTGCCATAAACTTCGATGCGCTCAGCGGCCTGCTCCGAAGTAAGACCCTGAGGTGAGGTATCCATACGCTCATAGAGTTCTTCTATGGGAAGCCCCACAAGATCATCGGCGCTCAAAACGGGCTTTATGGCAACAGCTGAAGAATCGCTAGATGTGCTGTGCCTGTTGTTTAATTGTTGTTTCGCCATAAGCCCGCAACCTAAGGCTATAGTAGAACACTAGTCTTTTAAAGAGATTTCTCAACCACCGCTGCCAACTCTGATGGCTATAGTTTGGCGACAACCATACAGACAGCTTATGTGAGTGTATGTTCTAGTAACCGTGTAATCACCACTATATATGCAGCAGATAGATTTAGCGCAGTTCTATCATCAGCTAGACGTTAAATAGCAATCAAACAAGCGTTTGTTGGGCTACATTTTGGAGAGGATTTCTTCACGTTGGAAAATTTTCATACCCACATAGAATATAACGACATCCGTAGCGCCAAGTAGGGCTATAAGAACAGCCAATAGAGCAGATCCAAGGATTAGGATACCGAAAATTTGGCCAAACATCAATCCCATCACTGGCAGGAGGAGTATTACGCTTATTTGTTGGGCTTCTTTGAAGCCTTTGACTTTAGCTGAGATCATCACCGTTAGGCCTATGCTACATAGTGCCAAGGTTGGTGCAACACCCAATATCATAATAATCCAGGTTAGATTTGGAAGCAACAACATACCGTTGAATAAACTAAAGGTAGCTAATCGAGTATGATTGTGTAGGCGGCAAACGAAGCAATGGTTACAATCATGGCTGGGATAAAGCTGACTAGGATTTTTCCCAGTAAAAGTTCGCTATCAGAGATAGGTGTGGCTAGGAGGGCCTCTATTGTTTTGCGTTCGCGTTCGCCTGCGAAACTATCAGAGGCCAATACGCTTGAGGCCATTATGGGAATTATGAGAAACATGGGTGCAAATATGTAGAGTGCCATGATGTATACCATGAGTTGGGTTTGGGTCATCTGTCCAAGGAATGCTTGGTATCTATGGGTAGAAGAGAGAGCAGGGCTGAAAAATCGCTTGCGTTCATTTCATCAGCGGGCACAGTGCTAATAGCAGAGATTATAATGGGAAAAATCACTGCAAAAAGAAGAGGTAAAATAATTATCGGCAAAAGTACCTGCCAGTTACGCTTGATTTCTAGCCAATCCTTCTTAAACACTAACCAAGCTTTGCGGATGTTCATTGGCTGGTTTGCTCCTTTATGAGGTTAAGATAGGCATCCTCAAGGGATGGCCGAACCACATTTACTGAGAGAATTTGGCCCTCGGCCTCAACGACGCTACGCACAATCTCAGGTGTGGCTAATCGGGCGTCTTTAACGCTTACCAAAAGCTCAGCATTTAGCTGATTTGTGCTGAGGGTTTGGGTGTGTTTGTTGTTCTCAACTGCAGAGGTAATTTTGGGGTTGAGTTCTCTTAGGCTGATCTGGATTGTGGGATTGGGGTTAATTCTGTAGCGTAATTCATCTGGGGTACCGATAAGTATGCAGTGGCCCTTGTTCATGATTAACACCCGCTTACACAATTTTTCAGCATCCTCTAAATGATGTGTACACAACAAAATAGTCCGGTTCTCATGGCGGCTTAACTGCTCCATTAAATCGCGAATCTCCTTTGCAGATTTGGGATCTAAACCTGCGGTTGGTTCATCTAGGAAAAGAACGGGTGGTTGATGTACTGTTGCGCGAACGATAGCCAGCTTTTGTTTCATACCCTTGCTAAAGGTGCCGGCTTTGTCGTTTCGGCGTTCCCAGAGGTTAAAAAACTCTAATAATTCGCGGATTCTACTTTGCCGCTCTTGGGGATTTGTGACGCCATAGGCTTGGGCAAAAAAGTCTAGATTTTCATATGCTGTGAGTCGCTCATAGAGGCTGGGATTTTCGGTAAGTATGCCCACGGACTGGCGAACTTTTTGGGGATCTCGATAGATGTCATATCCAGCGATTGATGCGGTGCCTTTGCTGGGTGCAATAAGGCAGGCAAGCATACGAATAGTGGTGGTTTTGCCTGCACCGTTGGGTCCAAGAAAACCAAAAACCTCCCCTTTTTCGATACATAGGTTTAGGTTGTCTACAGCGGTTAAGCTACCAAAGGTTTTGGTAAGACCACTAACATCTATCACACATATCCCCTGAAGTAGGATTGGCTGTTCAGGTATATAGCTATGCAAGCAGAAGGTTTTACCAACAATACATTACAGCTTAAACGGCACCGCTTGGGCAGGATAAGATTAATGCGTAAAACTATCGCTCAATGCATATCCAAACATGTGGGGTTTATTGTAGTTGAAGGCGAGTTGTTAACTTTTGCTTAGTTCCTTGGAAAAAGGAGAAGGAAAAGGAGGTTTTAGTTGTTTATGGATGTATAGGTTTTTTGTTCCATATAATCCGGGTTGAATAGATGTTTATTGTTACAGGGTTGGAGTCACAAGGGAGTTTTGGGGTCACAAGGGGGTTTGCATTCGCAATTGGTTGGACAGCAATTGGTTGGGGTTTGTTTGGTGTTGCTATAGATTATAGTTACGTAAGCACCGGGTTGAAGGTTTATGGTTGCGGTGCCGGTGGAAAGATCTGCTGTAGAGGTGCCGCCGCTACGGTCCACAATTATGATATCGGTGATAGTCCATCCGGCTTGTATAATCTCTGTAACAATATATCTTCCGGGTGTTAGCGGACCGCTATTCCAGATCTCACCATTGGTTAGGCTAAAGCTACCCGCAGGAGCAGAAGTCACAAACGTAAAGGGTTCGGCAGTGTTGGCGGGGCAGGTGGTCTTAACAACTGAGATAAAGCCTGGTTGGGGTGCGGCCTGAGCATTTTGATAGACTATGGATACGTGGCTACCAGCTTGAAGATCTATAGTTGTGGTGCCGGTGGAAAGATCTATCATATAGTGACCGGTGGGATCGTTTACCAAGATGTTTGTTATGGTCCAGCCTGCAGGAGCTAACTCAGTTATAGTATAGCGGCCAGGCGCTAGGGGTCCGCTGTTCCAAGTCATGCCATCAGTTAGACTAAAGCTTCCCGGCGGTGCAGAGGTGACAAATCTAAAGACCCCCGAAGAACCCACCGGACAGGTAACTTTGTTAACACTTATGGAACCTGATTGAGGTGCTTGCTGGCTGTTTTGGTAAAATATTGTTATAGACTCACCAGGGTCCAAATCGATAAACACCGTACCCGTAGCAAGATCAACCCTAGAACCCCCATCAGGATCAACAATGATAATATTGGTAAGATCCCAGCCCATCTGTGCGATTTCGGTGACAGTATAGTTGCCCGGTGCTATGGGACCGCTGTTCCAACTGGTTCCATCTGTCAAAGTAAAAGTTCTTCCTGGAGCGGAGGTGACAAAGGTAAAGCTGTCTGGGGCACCTGTGGGGCAGGTGATTTTAGTAACAGTAAAAGAGCCTGGCGGAGGGTCCTGTTGACGATTTTGGTAAAATATTGCTATTGTTTCTCCAGGGTCCAAATCGATAAACACCGTACCCGTAGCAAGATCAACCCTAGAACCCCCATCAGGATCAACAATGATAATATTGGTAAGATCCCAGCCTGCCTGCGATAACTCTGTGACGGTATAGTTGCCCGGTGCTATGTCGCCGCTGTGCCAGCTGTTACCATCGGTTAAGGTAAATGCTTTGTTTGAGACGGAGGTGACAAAGGTAAAGCTGGTTGAGGCGCCAGAGGGGATAGTTAGCTTAGTAACCGTAAACGAGCCCGACTGAGGGGGTTGCTGTTCTGTGTTGATGAAAATAATGGATATATGCTCATTGGAGGCTAAGTCAAAAGTTACCATACCGATATTTAGGTCCACTACATAGTTAGAAGTGCCGTCTATTTGGATGTCTGTGAGGGCCCAGCCTGCTTGGGGCAATTCAGTAACTGTATAGGTTCCGGGAGGTAAGGCTTCGCTGTACCAACGGGTGTTATCGGTTAGTGAGAAAGCCTCATCGGATGCAGAGGTAACAAAGTTAAAGGCCATCGAGGCATCTGAGGGGATTGTTAGCTTAGCAACTGTAAATAAACCGGATTGATCGGGTTGTCGCGCTGTGTTTATAAAAAGAATAGTTATGTGCTCACCCGGATCTAAATCAACAGTCACAGTACCAGCATCCAAATCCATAACCGAACCAAAATCAGGATCAACAATAACTACATTGGTAAGATCCCAACCATCAGGCACCAACTCAGTGACAGTATAATTTCCCGGAGCTAATTCACCGCTGTCCCAGCTATGGCCACTGGTTAAGCTAAAGGTTTCTTGGGAGATAGAGGTGGTAAAGTTAAAGATAGTTGTTGTGTCATGTGGGAGCGTTACCTTAGTGACAGTAAAGGATTGGGCTGAAGGCTTTCCGGTTATGTCATTAGCGTTAAAGTTGATAGTCTTAGCGCCGGTTCCCGGTGAGTTAATTCTTGCTTGAAAAACGCCTCTCGCGTGCGATGCCCCGCCGCCTGGAGGAACTATACCACCCGAAGCAATAGAGTCACCACTAGCAGCTATATGACCGCCATACACAACATAAACAGGACCAGAAGTAGAGGCCATAAAGGTAACGTTCCAGCTTTGATAACCATTGCTGTAACCAAGAAAATCAACCGCAACAATTACAGCACCAGCCGCATTAAAACCAGCTCGATCACCTGTTAAACTACTTGCAAGCGGTGGCGGCGTCAAATGAACACCATTTTGCTGGTAAGTTGTATCCCAAGGCTCTATATCAGTAAACGCATAAGCATCAGATGCATTAAGATCAAGCTCCACTATAAACCACAGCGACTGCCCTATGACAACATCATCAAAGGTTACTCTAAAAGCAGCCGTTTGGCCTTCACTGTAACCCTTTGCGTTACCGTGTACCCAAGCCAGCGTCGCTGGTGCAGGGTCCCAGACATCATGATCTTTTAAACTATTTCCAACAGGATCACCTAATGCAGCTGGGGCAAATATTAAACTTGAGAACAGGGTTAAACACATTAAACATACCATTAAAAATAAATTTTTTCTCAAAAAATTCACCTATTTCATTAGACATAAAAAAATTGATAAAAACCAATCGAACCTATGTTACTTTAGGTCAAGAAATTAATTAAGGTTTTTCCGTCTTAACGCTTGGCGGCCATTCCAAAAATTACTGCACAGATCGCTTTGTTTTAAATTTCATGCACCACCCGCATTTATTTTGGGACCAATACACCAAACGAAGAAGACCAACAAGGGTAAACAAAGGGCAGTTCATAGCTTTTTTAGTTTGCATGTCATAGATTTGGGTATGTCCAATAGTTTGGTTTGGCAACGAAAGGTATTGTCTAATGGTTTGACGGTACTGCTCTATCCGCGTCCGCAGGCAAATACTGCTCAGTTGGCCTTGGCGGTTGAGTATGGTTCTAACCAAGAGCCCGCAGAGTTGGCGGGTGTGGCACATTTCATTGAGCACATGTTGGCAGGGGGTTCTGAGCAACGTATTGAGCAGTCACGCAGTATTGAGAATTTTGGCGGAGTAATGGATCTCTATACGGATCGGGAGCAGGTTGCAGGTGTTGTGGATGTCTTACCCGAAAAGTTAGAGGGCGCTTCCAAGATTCTCTCGGATTTATTTTTTGGGGACGGTTTTGAGAGTGGGAAGTTTGAGGTGGAGCAGAAAATAATTTTAAATGAACTAGCCGAGGTAGCCGATGTTCCAACCATAAAAGTTGAAGAGATGCTGCTTGAGAATTTGTTTGAATACCATCCAATTCGGCGCCCCATTGGAGGGTATACAAAAACTATCAAACACCTAACACTTCCCCAGCTAACCCAAGAACACAAAACCAATTATGGACCCCAAAACATGAGACTTATTTTATCAGGCAATTTTAATAAAAAAAACCAGGATAACATTTTAGAAAGTTTTAGCAACAAAGAAAAAACAGAAAACCCATCAACCCCTCAGGTGAAGTTGGAGAGCAGTAAACCTAAAGAGATGGTGGTGAAAGAGAAAGCAGGCATAACCCAGAGTTACCTAAGCATCGGTGCCAGAACCATCAACGCTACACATAAAGATGCGCCGGCGTTGGATTTAATCGGTACTTTGCTTGGTGGCGGCACAAGTTCACGTTTGTTTATAGAGTTGCGTGAAAAGCATGCCATTACCTATGATGTGAATTCGGCGCATTGCAAGGGTTCAGATTTTGGGTATCTAAGCGTTAATTGTGCAGTTAACACACAAAAAGCAACCAAAGCCCAAAAACTCATACTAAAAGAATTAGAAAAACTTCAAACCAGTCTAGTTCCCCAAGAAGAGTTGGAACGAGCTAAACAAATTATGTTAGGCGGCATCTTGAGGGGTATGGATGATTCGCATGATGCTATGGAGATAATCAACTATATGGAAGCTCAATTTGGCAGTGAATTGGGGCTCCAGGAATATGTTGCCAACATTCAAGGTGTTACCAGCAAAGATATCCAAACAGTTGCGGCCCAATATCTAAACAAAGCTGAACTGGGAATAGCCATTTTAAAACCGAAAAAATAATAACGCAAAGAAAAAGAGAAAAGACCGCTCCATAAAGATGGAGAAGAGGCTGTTTAGTGCTTTTTGACAAATGCAAAGGCTGAGGTGAGTACGGCTATTACGCTTAGCACTGCTATGATATATCCAAAGGTGGTATCAGCTGGGGCGCAGGGGGTTCCATCTGTGCCTGCGGGACCGACTGTGCCCGGTGTGCCGTCTATGCCTGCGGGACCGGTGAAGTCGGGGACAGTGAGAGTGGTGTTTGCAGTTGTGGTTAATGTTGATGCGGTGAGAGTAAAGTTGCCGCTTAGGCTTGTGGGAATAATGACTGTGGTGCTAAAGTTGCCATATGTGTTGGTGGTTATGTTTTCGGTAAAGTTGTAGATTATGGCGCCTGTGGTGGGGTCGGTTAATTGGAGAGTTACGGTTTGGTTTGTGTTGAAGCCTGTACCAATTGTTTGGATGATGTTGCTGTTGTCGGGAGAGGCGGTCAGGTTGGAGGTTCCTGTGAGGGTGATTTCTTTGATTGCCGTAGCCGGTGAGGTTGTGGCGTTTAGGTTGTAGGTTCCATAGATGCCCAGTGGCAAGCTAAGGTCGGCTGTGAATGAACCGTTTTCGTCGGTGGTTATGGCTTCGGTAAAGTTGTATAGTATAGAGTTGTCAGTGGAGTTTTGCAGGTTTATAGCAACGGTTTTGGAGGGGTCAAACCCGTTGCCGGTTACAGTTATGATATTGTTATCATCAGTTGAGGTTATGGTTAGGGTTGGAGTAGTTTGGGCATTAACTAATGCAACTGATGCAACAACTAGAAGCATACTACAGATTACAAAGACTGTTAAGACTTTTTTCGATTGATATATCATGATTGTTTCTCCATTGAATTGGGTGATGCCAAAAATAGTACATAAGAATTTTTCAAAATGTCTTCCCAATAAAGTCCCAATCTTAACCCAATATTACCCAAATTCAGCTCAACCATTTTTCTATGCTAATATAGGCGCATAAGTCAACAATCAAACCCAAACCCCTCCCCACAACAGGCATTATCAATTAGTAGAGAAAACACCAACCGGCAAACTGTTTATCAAAATAGAGCAGACTTTCAGATATACTCATCTATACAGACAATAGTGCTTAGCAAAACTTTTAACGCACCACTTCTATATGCTTAGTAAATACACGGCGAGTACCAAAAATGGCTAAAACTGTATATAAAAACCTGATTATTATTACAGTTATTTGTCTATCGGTCTTGTTAACTATCCGGAACTTTGCTTTGTTACCCATAGGTTTTGGGTATTAGGTCTTTGAATACTTCCCAGATTTCCTCAGTTTTCTTTGGAAGAGCACACAAGTATTCGCGGCCGTTTGGCTCAACAATCA
>NZ_WRFL01000054.1:0-15502 GCF_009778815.1 Candidatus Bathycorpusculum sp. | reverse complement strand
TTAACTGGTTGACCTTCCAGTTTCTTTTTAATCATCCACTTCTTTAATTTCTCAACATCTCGATCCAACAAACTCACTCTCTACAACTATATAGAAAGTGTAACCCATTTATTGGATAGAACATGGAAAATTAGAGATAGAAAAGCAGATATGGTGTGGTTGAGGGTTTAATCGGGTTTTGGAATGTAACTAATAGAGTTTCAAATAAGGAATAAATGTAAAAATCTAGCTAATTTCAATGCTTACCTAAATGTTTGTTTCTATGTAAAAAAGTTTAGAATATGAAAAGTTAGGCCTCCGATTATCAGTGCTGTACCGATATTTGCCAGTGAGATTAGGGCGGCGGGTTTCCAACCGAATTCTTTACCAAGTATAGCCATTGTTGAAACACATGGAATATAGAGCATAGCTACCAGAGCCATAACCACTAATTGTATGGGGGTGAAGCCTGTGAGCAGGTTTGTTGTGCCAAGGATTGCTACTGCGCCTAAGATAATTAATTCTTTGCGAACAGTGCCCAGCAATAGGAGCACACCTGCAAATGCTGGTAACCCTAGCCATAGAACGGTAAGCGGGTAGAGGGTATTACTGACAGGTGTGAGTATATCATAGACATATAATACTTGTATAAGTGCACTGCCTACGATGTATATTGGGAAGACTACATATATTAGGGATTTTGTGCGTGTCCAGGTTTGTTTTAGAGCAAAATTTATGGATGGACGTTTGAAGCTACTCATCTCCATGATTAGTCCTGTGGATTTTCCGGGGACTGCTTTCATGGCAACGCGGCCCATAATGAAAATGATGGCGAGGTTAACAACGTAGAGTAGTAAGGCCCAGTGTATACCTACAAATAGGCCAACCATACCAAAGAGCACTATGGTTCGGGCTGAGCAGGGCGCAAAAGTTATGGCAAACGCCGATAGGAGACGTTCGCGTCGGGTTTCCATGATTTTGCAACTGTGTATGGCGGGGACGCTACAGCCGTATCCAAGAATTATCGGGATTAGAGCTTTGCCGTGTAACCCAATTTTGTGCATTGCACTATCCATCATGAAAGCTACGCGAGTTAGCAGTCCAGAGTCTTCTATGAGAGCTAATAGGAGATAGAAGGGTATGACAAAGGGTATTATTAGGGTTAAACCTGCATCTATTCCGCCCCAGAACCCGTTAAGAATAATGCTTAGAATAGGTGCTGAGGTTGACAATTCCGGATCAACGGAATAGATCAAGTTTAGTCCTTGCGAAATTAAACCTGAAAACGCATTACCGACAAAAAATGTCCAAAGAAGTAGACCGCCAATTACTGCAGACGCTGTTATGTAACCGTATATACGGTGTGTAGCAAACCAGTCTAGTTTGTCTGTAAAGCGGTGAGAGCTTTTTTCTTGTTGAAGTGAAGCGGCTACAATAGAGCTTGCAAGAGCATAGCGTTCAGAGGCGATAATGGAGAAACATTTTTCTTGATAACGTTTTTCAATTTCTGTTGAAATGAGGTTTAATTGTAAAATGGCTGTTTGTGATTTTTCAGCGACCAATTTTGTGATTTCTGTGTCGCCTTCAATCAGTTTAATTGTTATCCAGCGGGAGGGGTATTTCAAGTCGAGGTTTTCTTTTTCAACTATTTGTTGTAATTTTTCTATTTGTTCTTCAAGATCTTTATGATATTTTAACTGCTTATGTTTATGTTTACTTGTTGCAACTTTTACAGCTTCCTTAACAGCTTCATAAACGCCTTCTCCACGAGTAGCCGTAGCAAAAACCACTGGAACTCCCAACATTTCGGATAATCTGTCTTTGTTGATGAGCATGCCTTTGTTTTTTGCCACATCTATCTGGTTTAAGACTAAAACAAGGGGTGCATTCATCTCTAAAAGTTGTAGTGTAAAAAACAGGTTGCGTTCTAAAACTGAGGCATCAACCACATTAATGACTGCATCGGGTTTTTCTAAGGCGATGTAGTCCCGGGAAACTATTTCCTCCATAGAAAATGTTGAGAAAGAGTAGATACCGGGTAAGTCAATGACTTTAATTTCATGACCTTCAAAGCTCAGGATACCTTCTGCACGGTCAACGGTTTTTCCTGGCCAGTTACCAATTATTTGATTTGACCCTGTTAATTGGTTAAAAATTACGCTTTTACCTACGTTTGCGTTTCCTGCAAGAGCAAAAGTAAACTGTTTGCTCTTTTCTGTAGTGTCAGCTATGTCTGTTTTATATTTTGGATTAGCTGGCGTATTATTTTGATGGGTCAAAGTTTAGTCTCCATTGTTTGTTATTCGAGTTCGACAAATACGTTGCAGGCGATGTCTTTTCCTATGGCTAGTTTGGAGCCTCTGACTGCTACTTCTACGGGGCCGTCCATTGGTGCTATTTTGACTACTTGGATTTTTGTTCCCGGTGTTAGTCCCATGTCTAGGAGTCTTTGGAGTACTTTGTGTTCGCCTCGTATGAAGCTGATTTTGCCAAATGTGCCGCTTTTTAGGTCTCGTATGGAGATGAGGTTTTTGTCGCGTTTTCCGACTTGTTCTAGACCTTTTTGGTGTAGTTGTATGCATTCTTCACAGTTTGAAAAGGGCAGATCACATGCGGGTATTGTTTTGTTGTCGTCTGGGCATGTGTCGGGGTGTTTTAGGAGGCGGCATAGGGATTCTTCTGCTTCGTCTGAGAGAGAGTGTTCCATTTGGCATGCTTCGTGATGTACCTTGTCGTTGCCTATGCCCAGTACTTTTGATAGAAAGCTTTCAAGTAGTCGGTGTTTTCGGGTTATTTTTTGGGCTTCTTTTAGTCCTATTTCGGTGAGGGAGCTACCATGGTAGGGAGAATATTTTATGTATCCCGCCTCAGCTAGTTTTTTTAGCATCTCTGTTACACTGGAGGGTGCGACATCAAGTTTTTGGGAAATGTCGGTATTGCTTACCATTTCACCATTTTTGGATAGGCTGTAAATTGTTTTCAGGTAGTCTTGGGTTGATTTTTGCAATATTACACCACACCCATTTTAGGTTAACCTAAAATAGTTAAACATACATATAAATTTTAAGTTCACCTAAAAAAATATGTTGTGTTCAACTTACGAATACATGAAAACAAAAACAAAACAACCCAAGGAAATAACCAGAAACAGATAACACAACCAGCAGAAACACAGAAATTAAAACCCAAACATATGCGGCGATACCGCCACCACAACCTTACCCCTTTCCACCATATTGTTGAACCACAGAAAAATAACCAATTACTGGCAGTTAACATAGTTTTCATCAGCAGGTCAGCGCATATCAACTGCCGCTTAAAGGGCGGCTTATTTTTAGTCACATAGTTTTTATTTTTCGCCCCGTTCCTTGGGTTCTGCCATTCCCAGGAAATCACGTTAATGGCAATTGTGTGCCATGACCGTGAGCGTCTTGCCATTCTTTGGGAATCGACAAGACATCATCCACAATGCTACTGGTTACGCTTACCTCATCGGAAAGGAAAGTAACTGTGACAACACCGTTTACTGTGTTCTGGGTGTATGTGCCTCCCCTCATGTCATGGGCGAGCGCAGCAACAAACGTGCCGTCATCGTACAGTGTAATCGTCTGATGACCATCAGTGAAAACACGATCAGCACTTTGTTGAGGCGAATTAAAGACCACAAGCGCAGCAACGACAACAACGATAACCACAACCGAAACACATACCAGCGCAAGGACCTTTTTTTGTTTGCTTCTTTTTAGGGCTTGTGTGCGCCCATATTTGTTTATTTGTTTATTTTGTGCAGGCATTTCTCGTCCCCTGTTCAAGCAAACATTTTTTCGAAAGCTCGATATATAGTTATTCATAGCTATTATAAAACTTTGTCGCCTTGCATGTTGTACCTCACATAATTTTCATCAAATATAATTAATAATACTTCACATACATTATTTCTTTTTGCAATTTTTTGCTTAGTGATTTAAGAGTTAGTTGATATGACTCTTTGACTAACGGAGGTTATTCAAAGGGCTAAGCTAAAACTTGGCGTTAATGATTATTTACGTTTTTTAAAGTAAATCAGCAAACTCAGGCTCACAATTATTACAACGACTATTATAATTGCTATTAGGGTTATTGGAATTTCAGGGTTGGCAGTGATCTGTGGAGCTGGAGGAGCACCAGCATCAGCTACAGGGTTCACCAGAGGGTTGTAATCAGCATAGGGAACCTCATTCTGAGAGACCGCTGCCACATAGGGTGTGTCCCAAACGCCTGAATTTCCCACTTCTTTAGCATTTGGATAGGCTGTTGTGTAGTTACTCCAATAATTCCTATCAACCGTAGGCGAAAAAGCTAAACTAACAAATATATGACTACTGTCGATAAAGTTATTTTCAGTTATAATCTCATTTGTGCCACTCCAATAATCCACAAATATGCTCGCATGGTTAGTGAAAATATTGTGTTTAACTACATTTCCTACGCTACTGTTGCCCCCAATAATGTGTATTCTTGCACCATCAAAACTGTTATTGATAAAACTATTATTATTTGAACTAGTATATATAGCCTCAAATACATCATAAAACCGCACATTTTTAACTAAAATACCCTCACAAACATTAAAAAAACCGACATCATCAGACTCAAGGGAGTACAACCTTATCCCCGTCGAGGTCCATGTACCGCCATCATTTCCTTGCAGTGTATATCCGGCACCATCAATTGTAATGTTTGCTTTTTTGACAATTATGGTTCCAAAAATGTCGCCTGTAAAGGTGTAGAGGTCTCCATCCCGCTGGATTTTATTGGTTCCCTCAACACTCCCATCAGACAGAATAGTTATAGTGGCATAGGTCTGTGCACCTGCCAAATTAACAGACAAGGCGCCAATCACTGCTGAAGTTAACAATGCAAAAAGTAGTAAAAGTATCCCGGTTCGCTTAATGTGCCCCAAGCGGGGATTAATCAACTTGAAATTAAATATTTGATGCAAAAAACTAGCATGTTCTAAGTTGGAAGGCACCGTCACTTTACACAACACGCTTCAATGGATTCTCACGGAACCATATAATGTTTACTTGCCAACCATTAACTCTACCTAGGGCAGGACGTTTTGTTTTTGAGATTGTTGGACAAAGTCAGGTATGTTGCCCGCAGTTAATGTCGGTTTAAATATGTGATAAAGTTGTAGGGCATAATCTGCGTCAGCGCAGGCATAGTTAATTGTTGCTGGGTCTTGGGGATTTAGTTCGTCAAAGTTTTTTCCTTGGGTTATGTCTGCAAATGTTGGCAGATGTATACCCAAGACTTCACGTGTGAGATTTTTTAGTCCGCATGATACATCGTTTTTTAGTGTGTTTTGGGCTGTTAGAAACGTGCAACAATAGGGCCGGCACATTTTGATATGCTGGGCTTTTAGAAAGCGATCTTCAAATTCGAGATTGTGTGCAACTTTGGTAACTGTATGATCGATTGCAAAGGATAGGAGTATTTTTCGGATTTCGTCAGGGTTGGCGTTTGTTCCATTTTTGTGGGTTAGAGGGACATATAGTGCCTCGCCTTTTGCAACTGAGAAACTAACGCCGACTATATGGGATTTATGCTCGTCTAGTGCAGCGTATTTTTCGTTGTGGTATTTTTCATCGGGTGCGGTTTCAAAATCAAAGGCAACGGTAGTCTTTCCAGAGATATATTTGTGCACCTCATCGGCATCTATGACAGCTCTATACATTAAATCCTTGCCACCAAGCTAACAGTGACTGGGTTGTTTTCGGGGTTTTTAGATTTTTGCTTTTGTTCCTGGGTTACATTCATAGCAGAGGTTTGTAAATTGTGGTTAACTTGAGAAAGCAAAGAGTCATAACCGTTGTTTAGATTTTGTAATTCAACAAATAACCTAAACTCACACAAAAGGGCTTACACTGAGACACACCGACAAAACTATTAACCACAATAGTGTAGAAAAGACAAATACCGCTTCTGCAACATTAGAGATATTGTCAGTTGCTTTGGGATGAGAAGCATGTTAGAGGTTGTTATGCTCAAAGTTATCCCAGATCTTACGCGGGATCAATATGAGATTTTGCTATCACTTGTTTCATCAGAAAAACAGAAACAGATCAATAAGCTGTGTTTTTTTCGGGATAGACAAAACTCTTTGTTAGGAGATATTTTAGCGCGAGTGGAGATATGCCGTATCACGGGGCTTAGTAACAGTCAACTGGAATTTGCGGTTAATCCTTATGGTAAACCTTTTTTGGTAAATAATCCGCAAACGCACTACAATATTTCTCATGCACATCAGCAGATCGCTTGTGTAATAGGGGATATATCGGTAGGTGTTGATATAGAAAAGATCAGACCGATTGATATGGAAGTCGTAGAGCGATTTTTTGTGTCTGAGGAGAAGGAATATATTTTATCAGCTCAGAGCGATTTACAGAATAAACGTTTTTTTGAGGTTTGGACAAAAAAGGAGAGCCGAGTTAAATGTGAAGGAAAAGGTTTGTTAGAATCTTTATCTGCATTTAGTGTGCTAAATTCTTTAGAGCTAGAGATTTTTTATCATTGCATTTATGACACTGAAGAAATCATGGGTCATATATGTTCAAGCTCTAAAGAGCTACCCTCAGTAAGAGAGATTGATACCGCAGTGTTATTGCGCCATGCTAGTTCGTTAAAATAAAGGGCTATTGGGGTTTCTTTGGACTCTTTTCAGATACGGACTTAGTTGAACTCTTTTTAGAAGCAGACTTAGTTGAACTCTTTTTAGGTTTCTTGGTAGATGGAGTGGGGTTAGTTTTGTTTTTTGTTGTGTCTTTATTTGGGATTTCGGTTGGGGGGTTTGGGGTTGGGATGTGTCCCATTTTGGAGAATAATGTCAAATAGTTGTGGAATGTTTTTTCGTCTATGGTTAGGCATTGGATTTTGCTACCTTCTAGGAGGTTGTCGGTGTTTGTGGTGTCGATGTGGGCTTGTTTGCTTCCATATCGTTCGGTTAATCCTTCGCCGTCTTTGCGTTTGTCGATGAAAAGTCGCGACAGGATGCTTAGAGCGTTTTCTTCAAATGAGCAGGCGGCTAATTTTTGGGTCCACTCATCGTAGGGGAGAATGTCTATGGGGTATCCCGCGTTTTTTGTGAATTGACAGATGGTTTTAAAGTTTAGGGGAGTTTTGTTTGTAAGGTTGAAGCATTTGCCGACGGCGTTTGTTTGGCGTGATATGTGTATGATTGCGTCGCTTACATAATCTACCGGTGTGAGGGGGAGGCGTATGTCGATATCGGGAGCAGCGTGCATTTGGATGCATCCCACTATTGTGCGGCTTATCATATCTTCTAGTTTCCAAATGTTTTCTTTTAGCGAGGCGGTGATTTCTCCTGGACGATAGAGGGTCGTTTTTAGGCCGCGGGTTGTTGCTTCTGCTACGAGTTTTTCAGCAACCCATTTTGTTTCTGAGTAGCCTAAAAAGTATCCCTCTGAGGATAGCAAAGGGTCGGATTCTAAGCCGATTTTATTGAAGTGACTGGGATTGTCGTACACGCTATAGGAGGAAACGTAGTGGAAATATTTGGGGGTACCTGTGCATGCAAAGCGCAAACACTCAATGGTGCCGTTAACATTTGTTTGTTTGAGTTGGTTGTAGGGAAACAAGAAATTCAATATTGCCCCGTTGTGATATATGGCATCTATGGTATTGCAGAGGTTAGTGTAGAGGTTGTCTTCAATGCCTAGGTGGGGTTTTTTTAGATCTCCGGGTACGGCTATGATTTTGGTTTGGAAGTTTTCTTCCCAGCATTGGAAGAATTGCATATTTTTAATGATACGTTCCATGGCGTTTTGTTGGTTTTCTGCTCGGACATGACAAAAAAGAGTGATATTTCCATTAGTTTGTTTAATTAAAGATCGAATTAAATAGGCGCCCAAAAAGCCTGTGCTTCCGGTGAGAAAGATATTGTGACATTGGTCGGGTTGTATGGTATAGTTTTGTTGGGGCCGGATATCGTCTGGTAGAATGCATTCGGCATCTAAGTTGAGTGAGTTATGTTTCTCGCCTCGCAGGGAGAGTTGAATATGGAGTGAGAGGTCATTTACGTTCAATGCACTGGTAATTTGTCTAATATCGATCTCTATACCTGATTGGCGTTCGAGTTTACTTAGCATCTCAACAACTGTAAGAGAGTTCGTGCCTAGATCCGTAAAGAGGGTAGTATCATCAAACTCTATAGGTGCAACGAATTTTTTAAATACTGATCTTACGCAGGCTTTTATCTCGTCTATGGAAGCCTTTGCTGATAAGGTGATTGTTAACTCATCTGAGATATTGGTAACATCATTGATAGGGGAGTTTTTTGTGCTGTATAGCACATCTAGTTTGTTTTGTTCATAGAGTTGTTTGATGGCTTTTATTTTGATTTTTCTGTTATCGGTACGGGGGAAGGTGTTTTTTCGGACAAACACAATGTTACTAAAGGAAAAGTTGTAGGACTGTGCCACTGTTCGATTAATATCGCGTACCAGAGGAGCAAAGGCGCATTCGTCGCTTTCTAGGCAGAGTATGGGTTCTTCTTTATTCTCGGTTTGGATAGAGAAAATGCTTATGGTGTCTTTTTGTAGGGTGGGGCATTGTTGTTGTAGAAGAAGGGACACATCGCTTGGGAAAATGTTTTTGCCATTAACAATAATCATCTCGGTTAAGCGGCCTGTGAGGTAGAGGTCGCCCTCAAAGATTAGGCCCATATCGCCTGTACGGTAAAAGTATCCCTCAACTCCGTTAATGGTTGCTTGAAAGCGTTTTGTTTCAGAGGGATTTTTCCAATAACCTTGGCAAACGTTGTTGCCTTGAATGTAGATTTCTCCGATTTCATTTTCTGCACAAAGAGATCCATTGTCTTTTACGGTTAAAACTTTTAAATTGTTTAATGGTTGACCTAGACTGACGACTAATTTGTGATTTTTGTTCTCCGTTGTAATGAATCGCCCGGCTAGATATTGATCAACGTCGATTTTTTGGCATTTATAGCAAAGAGGTGAGAGGGTAGCGACACAAACGCATTCAGATAAGCCATATCCAGCTGCGAATGATTTTTGCTGGATATCAAATAGGTCGCAGAATTTTTCTATGGTTTGTGAGTACACAAATTCTGATCCATTAATTAGAAGGGTTACATGGGATAGATCATATTGTTTGGCGTCTTGTTTGCTGATGAGTTTGGTGCAGGCCTCATATGCAGAGTTGGGTGCTACGGTTGCATTAACTTTGAAATCAGATAGGGTTTTTATCCAGATTGTTGGTTTTTGCAGGAATTGAAGGGTAGGTATTAAATATGCGGTACCTGTTTTGACGACAAGGGGAATAAATATAGCGGCCATCAAGCCAATATTGTGATAAAATGGAACCCATGATACAAGATTGTAACCATCTGTGAAATCTATGATTTCTCTACAATCGTCAATGCAACTCATTAGGTTTTCATTTGTTACCATAACGCCTTTAGGTTCAGATGTGGAACCTGAGGTATATTGTAGATATACCAGATCATCTTTGTGATAGTTTCTATGAGGAGTATAGTGCTCATGTTTAGCTAACTTGTCAGTGTATATGCGCTTGAGAGTTATAACACGCAGAAACGCTTTTTTGAGCAGGGTCTTGGTTATGTTTCTTTTTGATTCTTGCTCTAGGGCATAATTGGATATGAGAAATTTTGGTTTGCAGGAGTTAAGTGCAGAAATAAACCGTGACAATTTAGCCTCATCAATAGGTGGTGGAATAACAGTAAAGATAACCCCCTCCATCATACAGCCAAAAATTGCATAGATGGTACCGGCATCCTGCATAGAAAATATTATGGCCCGGTCACCCTTTTTTGCACCTTTCTTTTTTAATGTCCCGGCCATATCGCGTGATTTATCATAGAGTTGTTTCACACTAATTTTCTGCATACCAAAAGGTTCGCGACTGCAATCCAAAAAATTAAACACACAACGAGCAGGATCGTTCTCTACACACAAATCCAAGTATTCGAGAATGCTGTTCATATTATTACCACCTCAACAAGAAAAGGTTTGGGCGACACACAAAAAGGGCAACAATCTCAAGGGATAATGAACTGTGATACGCTTCTTTGCGAACCTGAATTTTTTTAGCGGACCAATCACTTCTTTCCCAAAAGCCAAAGACATATTTTGTCTCTTGTTAGTAAACAATGTTATCAAATGGCCTACCCAAACAACAATTTACTTCGGGCTTGCACAAACATCATTTATTAAAGTTCCTCATCAAAGCAACATTTGCTTTCTACGAAATCAATTGTTCATCATAAGTCTATAGCGAACATATAAATTTTAAAGTCTATTTTGGGAGGCATACTGTCAATAAAAAAGAAAGGAGAGGGAGTTTGGTTGTTTATTATTTTTTTATGGTCGTTTTTTGAGCACAAAGATGATGATTGTGCCGACGATGGCAATTGCAATGATGATGGCAACTGTTGATAGGGCGAAGTACAGTTCGGTGGGTGGTAGCTGAAGTGGGGGTTGTGCTGTGGGTGTAGGTGCTGTGGGGTCAACTGCGAATGCTGTTACGGCACGTGATGGGTAGTAGGAGTTGCTGCCCTCAAATGATGCGTAGACTGTGTAGTGGCCCTCGATATCTGGGGTCCAGTTGAGGCTAAAGAAGCCATCAGTTGTGGTGGTGGTGCCGATTGGGCGGTAGTTGTTGTTTGAGTCAATCACTGAGAGAGTAACGGTGACGCCTGTGACATTGGATGGCCGGGGTTTTTGCATGTAGACGTATTCCATCCAATCGCTTTGGGATATGTCGGAAACTGCGGGTACGCCGTGTGGAAATCGGGCGGCTTGTTCATTTTGTTGGGTGCCTGAGGCGATGTCGGTTACGGTGCCTTTGATCATAACGCTACTGCCGCTTGGAATCACGTCGTGTGTTATATCAACAGTTAGTGCGCTTGGGCCTTTGCCATAGCTGTAGATTTGGCCGTCATAGGGGTTGTAGACTGTGAGTTGGCCATCAGCAATTGGGGCGCAGTTGCCGCTCATCATGTTGCCCCATCCAAATGTGCTCCAGAGTTCTGTGCCGTTGATGGCATCTACGCATCGTAGTTGCGAGCCTTTAAACAGGGGGCTGTTAGGTGAGTGGTCGTTGCCTACCATGTAGATTTTACCGTCTGCGACTGATTCGACAAATTGTGGGTAGTAACCGTATGGATTTGCGAGACCTGCAGCGGTGCTGTTGCCGGGGCCGCCGTTTCCAAATGTCCAGGAGAGTTGGCCGGTGGTGATGTTATAACAGTAGAGTAGACCGCTATAGCCGCAGGTGTAGAGATTGCCGTATTGGGTAAAGGGTGTGTGCCAGATCATAAAGTTCCAGTCAACTGAGGATGTGTCTGGAGGATAGGATGGCCCCCAGAGGAGTTTTCCAGTGGTTGTGCTGTAACCATAGTTGGCAAAGGATTCTTTATCGGAGAAGACAAAGACACCGTTGGTTGGGTCCCATGTGGATATGTAGCGGGTATTGTTTTCGGGTGCTTGTTGGTAGGTTTGGGTCCAGAGTACTTGGCCGAGTTTATCGGGGTTTAAGCTGATAGCAGTAATGTTGGCTGGGTTTTGGGTTACGGTTGCGCCTGAGTCGCCGACGTGACCTCCAAAGGTTCCTTGAACACAGAGAAGTAGATCATCAACTATGACCAGGGGAACGGCGCCTCTTGTTGCTGTGCCGACGCCCCAGCCGGTTCCTTTGAGGCTAATTGAGGTGTTCCAGTCATAGCATGCAGGCAGGCTTGCGTTTACTCGCCCGCTATACCAGTTGGATGGATTTGTACCCAAACCGCCACCAAAGACTCTAGAGCTGTTCCATTGCGCCAAATACCAGTCGGGGTTGCTTGCTGTGCCATAGTTTGTCAAGACGTATTTGAGGTATTCACCTGATGGACCTGCAACGTTTACTCCCCCTGGGACGTTTGTGATGTTCATAGAAGTCAGATAGCCAGTACGGGGGTCATAAGTGCGCCAAACGGTACCTTGGTTAGCAACAGTTGTGGATGCTACCAGCAAACCGTTAGGCAAAGCACCGTGTTGGTTGGGACCATCATAGGTGTAGATGTATCCAAAGGATGGAACCAAGGATGTTCCAGTTGCAGAAGCGTTTATGCGCCAAAGCTCTTGACCTGTACGTAGGTCAACTGAGAGATAGTCGCCTCCTGTACCGCTGTTGCCTAGGGGTTCTTGGTAAAACAGTGTTCCATGCATAATGATAGGGTTGCCAAAACGTGGGTTATATGATAAGCCTTCGTAGTAGCCTTCGCCTAGTATTTGAGTATTGGTTCCGCCGACAATTCCACCATACTGTAACGGTTTAGTCCACATGATGTGAGCACTCTCGGGTGCAATTCCATCAGGTTGTTGTCCACCTGTGTATGCTACACCTGCACCAGTGATGAAGGGTGCGCCTAACCAGTTAGAGGATATGGAATACCAGTAGGTGTTTTGTTGCTCTATGGGGCGTGTCCAGTACTCAGTTGGAAGCGGGTAACTGTCGATTGGGGTAGGGAGTTGTTCCTCGGTTACAGTTAGAGTTCTTGTTCGGTTACTTGCAGTGAATATGTCACCTTTATAGGTACCCTCCCAAGTGTAGGTTTGCTGGGGGTAACTAAAGAAGAAGGTATAGTTACCGATTTGACCGGGGGTGTATACGAAGAATTGTACACCAGTGGGGTCAGAGACTATGGGCCAGTTGTGAGTTTCAGTTTTCCCGTCGGGTGCAGTGATAGTTAAACTGTAGTCATGGCGACGAATCTCGTTTTCTAGCGTCGCGCTTGGAAGCGCAACATCTACCCACATACAAACATTGACTTGTTGACCGACACCTACGGGGTTGGGGGCAACGCTCATGTAAGCATATGAGATAATAGTCCAAGTTGATTGATCATTTGCTGTGTTGTGTGCACTTGCTGTTGCTAATAGTGAGGTTCCGATTAATGTAGTCAGAAACAGAACCATTAGTACAGACATGACTTTTTTGTTGTTCATTTCATTTTTTGCTCCTAAGTTAAACAAGGCAAATAGTGCTTGTTTTAAAAACTCATGGAGAATCAATATATATTTAAAACTTTGTAAAGTCCAGTGATTTGAGATAAATATCGCCCGTTACTACTCATCGGGATGATACCTGTTTTTTAGAAAATTAAGGTCCACAGATAACATTTGACAAAACAGGATTTTCGGCTTTTAAGAGCAAAATGAAGATTTCGGTTGTTTTCACACTGGTCAAGTTTAGTTTGCTTTGTAGCCCTCAAGTTTGATTTTAGACAAGTACCTGTTTGGCGATTGATCTGTTTGCGTAAACGGGCTATAAATCCAGCTTGAGCGCTTTTAGCAACAAAACTGTCCTGCTGAGTGTGACGAGCAACCAAAAATATGAGGATTTAGGGTGAAAACAAATAACTATCTAAAAATAAAAAAATGGAGGATTATTTTGTTTTATTGTTTATTTCTTTTTGAGGATAAGCAGTCCTACGATTGCTATTGCAATGATGATTGCGATGACACCTACTGAGAGGTAGGTTAGCAGGTCAGCGGATGTTACTAAGCCTGTGGGGTCAGAAGTAGTTGGTGCGGGTGCGGCAGGGTCGCTTGCGTAGAGGTAGGTTGTTGCTGATGAGGGATAGTAGCTGTTAGTGCCCTCAAAGTTTGCAATCACATGGAATGGCCCATCGATGTCGGGAGTCCAAACAAGTGCGTATGTACCATCAAAAGTTGTTGTTGATCCGATTGAGCGGTAGTTGCCGTTACCGTCGACTACATTGAGGGTAACTTTGACGCCTGTGGTGTCGGATGGTTTTGGTTGCTGCTGATATACATGTTCCATGAATTTACTCTGGCTTTCGTCAGAGACACATGGGACACCGTTTGGGAAGTTTGCAGCTACATCGTGACGCATTGAACCATCGGCTATATCGGTTACTCTGCCAGTGATAGTTATGGGCGTTGAGGTTGATATGCCGACTTGTGGGACTGAGATTGTTGTTTTACTTGGGCCTTTACCAAAGGCATAGATTTGATTGTCATATGCGTTCATCGAGAGCATGATTCCATATGCGATGGCTGTGGATCGGGTGTAGGTGCCTAATTCGTGCCAGATAAGGGAGCCATCGGTTAGGTTGACTGCTAACATTTGTGCGCCGTGGAACAAAGGTGGATTGTATTCATGGCCGATGGGGAGGTATCCGACGTCGTTTGTAAAGCCTGCACAGTTGAAGACCCAAAGCGGCCAGATACCGTAGGGTGTTTCGATGCCTGGATCGCCGATGAGTTTGGTGGTATTGGTGTACCAGACTAGGTTGCCGTTGGTTGCGTTGTGACCCCATATGTCGCCTCCTAGGCCCTCAGTGACAAGTAAGCCGTTTGCCACATAGGGTTTTAGGCTAAAGAGGTCATAGCTGTTTGGTGCTGCTCCATTGTCGCCTGTGAATGTGTTAGTCCAGACTTTTTTGCCTGTTCGTGCATCGAATGCTTCGATGGCATAGTTGACGTCGTTCATGTTGTAGATTATGCCTTCACCGTATGCTGTGGATGTTCTTGTGTAGGGCAAAAATGAGTTCCATCCATCGGTGTAGGTCAAGTTTTTGGCCCATAGCAATTCGCCTGTGTTTGCATCGATGCTGCAGTAAACGTTCCAGCCGGCGGTTTCGCCGCCTGCGCCTTGTGAGTGAACCATGCCTGAAGTCATGACGACTGCGTCGCCGACAATTGCGTTAATGTAGAGTCCGGGGTTGATGGGTATGCCTGAGATGTTATTGGGTAGTTCTACGGTCCACATTATGCCGGTGGACATTTGGCGTACAGTGTTTCTAGGTGCTTGCCATGATCCGCCAGTTTGACCGATAGCCATAGTCATGTTTACCATGCTTAGGTGAGGACCGGTGGTTGTTACTACTTTGCTTTGTCCGGGTGCGGGATAGACTGTTTCGGTTCCAGCGGTGTTGTTGATAAAGTATCCGATCAAGTTGCCGTTTTCGTCAGGTCTTAGGTTTAGAGAGGAGCCGTTGACGACGCTTAGGATGTATTGTCCGTTTAGGGCGTTGTACATGTTCCATTGTGTGGTGCTGTTTTGTTGGTTAAGTAGGGTTCCGCCTGTGTCACCGGCTGGGAGTGTGCCAGTTGTCCAAAGAAATGGTCCGATGGCGCCATATTGGTTGATATGGCCGTATCTGGTGGTCATACCGCAACGCAGTGGGTTGGTTGTGTTGATGGTGTAGATTGTTTCGCCGCTGAAGAGGTTGACTGCTTGTATGCCTGAGCCCATGTTTGCGCCCATGGATACGTCAAATTGTTGGGAGTACATGATGCCGTTCATGATGACTGGGGCGTATTGGGGTTGGTATTGTCTTGTTGACCAGTAATGGCCTGTTTCTTGTGTTCCGCCTGCATCTCCGCCGACTACACCTCCGCTGGCCCAGACTTTAGTCCAAAGGACATGGCCTGAGAGTACAGATTCAGTGTAGGGATTGCAGAAACTGGTTTGG
>NZ_WRFL01000053.1:0-16203 GCF_009778815.1 Candidatus Bathycorpusculum sp. | reverse complement strand
AAGATAAATTTTTGGTTTCCTCACACTAATCTAACTCCTTACGCCTTCAGCACTTATCACTTTACCATAATTATAATACGTTTTCTGTGAAAAGTCAATTCTCAAATACGCTAAAATCAAAAATTTAAAGGTCTTCTTCATCAGCACCCAATTTTTTTAACATTTCTTCATGAGTATAAACATGACCTTCAGCAAAATCCTTCTTACTCTGCGCTAAACGCTCAAGTACCCCTTCACAACTTAGAATCTGCAAAGTCTCCTCCAACGCCTCCACACGCAAACGCAACTTTGAAACCTCCTCAGTTAACATCTGCAGCTTTACTTTCTCTTCAACTGTAAAAACAGCCTCTGCCATCACTATAAATCACCACACTAAATATACCACGGTAAACTATTAATTTTATCATACACTCAAGCAAACAATCAAGCAACAAACAACAGAGCAAAAAAGTTGTTAAGAAAAAAGAGCAAGTAATAGCTCAGTAATAAGCGCGTAATGGTTTGAATTTTATGTCCAATACTTGACGTACCGCAACAATGGTGGTGTTTGTTGCAGGGTTCTTAAACCTGTTATTAGCTTCATGTTGGTTTTAATCTTGGGCTTCATTGAATCCTTGTACTACTATCTTGTTTTTTGTAATGATTTGTTTTGTTTGGTCGTTAAATGGGCCAAGGCTGTGTTCTTCGCCTGTGTTTCTTGCGCAGAGGTATTTTTTGCCTTTTGCTTCCTTTAACCTAAAAAGCCACCCCCGACCAACAAGTTCAAGTAGCACCCGCTCTTTTTCCAAATCCGCCACCTCTACCCCAGATTGTTGCTGAGTTACAGCTACAACTTCCAAAGATGCCTCTTGCTCTGAAATAGCTGCAGTCACAATAGCAGTAGGTGCAACGGGTTCTTCTTGTTGGCGTGGTGACTCAAAGGTTTGCTCCTCAACAACAGCAGATTTAGTCTCGCAAAATTGGTTAGACTTTTTGGTGTCACTGTTTTGTTGATTGTCAAGCATACTGACAACTTCGATGGCTACCATGTCTGGGTGGTCGGGTTCGAATTTTGCAGCGTTAAGTACAATGGTGGCTTTCCAGTCGAAGAGTTTCTCTTTTAATTTAGCCTCATCAGCTTGTGTGGGTACGATAAAGACTGTGGGGAAGCCCATTTTCTTATTTCGCCTATAGTTGTTCTCTAATCTGTCCCAGTGTTTGTTGGGGTAGCATTCTATTTCTACTGCAAAGCTACGTTTGTAGTCCCAACTGGTGTGATCAATATACCCTTTAGCGCCCGCAACCTTTGAAGCTGGCAAAGTGGGGGTAACGTAGAGATCTGCTATGCTCTCATCTGTTTCGCCGTCGTCTATGCGTACGATCCAGCCGTTTTGCCAGTAAATTTTACGCTGCGCCATAATCACCTGAATATGCTCAACGCCCCCTGCCTTCTCACCCCGAAACACAGTGTCCAAAAGCCGTTTAGCACGCTTATCCGTTAAATCCAAACGCCAAAACCTTGAATGCACCTCCTGAGTTTTAAGCTCCCTTTTACCGTAAACGTAGGCTTCTTCACGCCACTGACGCACCGTCTCATCCTTAAAACAAAGCCAAGCATCACGACGAGCATTATCCACAGAGAGATTTTTAAGAGCATTAGCAAACCCCAACTCTGTAAGCACATACGGCCTAGGCCGATTTGAATCATAGAGAAGCTGCTTTCGCAAAGCTTCCTCAGACATCGAGCCACCATTTAATCGGATGGTGAGAAGGATTACCCACTCATCTGGAGTTACTGCCCAATCCAAAAACACCTGTTGCACAGACTGATTTTTAACCTGCCCCATCAACTCATCCACATCAACCTGCTGACCATACTTCACTAAACTATACTTAATCACCTCATCAGGATTATTTGGACCAGTTTTACAGTCGATGGTTTCTAAGACCTGGTATTCACGGTTACCACAGAAGGGAGTGGAGACAAAAAACAGGTAACGAGGCAAATTCATAAGCGTTTGATAACCGTAGGTGTTAGGGTAGAATTTCTCAAGAACTTTAGCAGTATCTTCGCCCACTCGAAAGCTAACAATAGTTTCACAGGTTTGGGTTATGGCATCTTGTATATCTCGTCTGTATTGTGTTAGGTATTGGCTTGCAAGGGTCATAAAGACCTTAAACTTTCTAAGCGACTGCAGCACTTCAGGAATACTCTTTGTAGTGTAACGGTAAGCTTCATCCACATACACAAAAAAGGGTTTGCGATCCGCTTCAGGCGTATCTTCCCTTGACATACCCGCATTATACACCGCCGAAAGAATCAAACTACCCAAAAAATTGGCAATATCCGTGGTAACTTTACCTTCAGGCAAATCCACAATCACAATTTTACGCTCATCCATAACCGTCCGAAAATCAATGCCACTTTTCTCAGCCATAAACATGGGCACAATGATTCTCTCCTGCACAAGCCGATATAGTTTAGTTAGGACAGCAACTGAAGCATCCTTGGGCATTTTATCATATTGCTTTTCCCAAAACACTTTGACATTACGATCTTTACATTTAGCGGTAAGCATATCACGAAAAGCTTGGTCGGAGAGGATATTGTAGAGATCAGGCAGTTTAGCGTGTTCTTTCTCCATAAGCAAATATAGGGCATTTAACAGAATCATGTCAAGACGCGGTCCCCACCAACGCTCGTAAAGCTTCTCCAAAGTATCCATAAACATTCTGGCAACAACATCTCGTTCGTAGGGGTTATGGTGCTCTAAGAAATTTATTTGCAAAACACGATTATCATATTTATCTTCAAATGCTGACCAAGGATTAATGTAGACAACCCTGTCCCATTGTTCAGGAGGAATATGTGAGAGAACAAGCTGTGTAAGATCACTATGCGAGTCTAAAACCATAAAACCCTCATTATGGTCGATATGCTGTTTTATCATGGAGAGAAGAAAACGGGTTTTGCCCGAACCGGGAAAACCCATAACTAAAGAGTGAATACGATCAGTTGCATAAATGCCTCGCTTTAACTTTTTACCAATAACAGGATCTACTTCAGCGTCAATGCCCAATACATGAAGTCTTGGTTTATTTGTTGTTTTTTGATTTGAGTTTTGGATGCTCAAATGTGACCTACCTCAGAAAGTAATATTTGCTCTTTTTAAAAAACAGAGAAATTACTTTTGTGAATGTGTTTATTTGGCATTAGATGAGACGTGCTGTAACCCCTTATTATTTATGGTTCGAGTGTTTGCTGGAGATTATAATTGAGGTTACCATACTGGTTAGGGCTGCTTAATTTGGAGATTGCAGAGACTTTGAGTAGGGCGTTTGTTCGTAAGGAACTGTGCAAAAATAACATGTGATTATTTGGTTGGTGAAATGATATAGTTCCATTCCCCATGTGAACCTACTTTTGAAATATTTACAGCCTTAAACTCCTCATCACTAATCTTTTTCCCACGCAAATACACATTACTATCAGACTGACAAACAACCCTAAGCCCCTTACGCGTAGTAGTACTAGAAATCAAACTAACCACCGTCTCAACATCCACAAGTGGCTGACCAGCCCAATTCTTAGAAATAAAACAAAACAACCGATGCTCCACCTTATTCCACTTAGACGTACCCGGCGGCAAATCACACACATAAACATCCAAACCAGACATATCCGCAAACCTCTGCAACTCCACCTTCCAAAGCCTAGTCCTATACCCATTACTACCCCCACAATCACAATTAACAAGCAACTTTTTCGCATCAGGAAAAGAATGTTTCCCAACAACATCCCACCACCTATAAATACTCTGCACAGCAAACTCTGCTGTATCACCACTAGACCCAAGATTCACAAAAGCCGTATTATCATTAAGCACATAAACCCCATAAGGCGCAACTTTTAACAATTTACCCTCTGGAAAGTCATGATCAAATACTAATCGAGGATTTTTCTTCAACCGATACTCAGAACCTTTATTGGCGTAATTTCCAACGAGCTCTTTTTTCTTGGTATCCACCGATATGACTGGTTGGCCTTCGTCTAGGAAGGCTTTTGTGGTTTGGTTTATGTGTTCAAATTGCATGTTGCGGTCGGGGTGTTTTTCGCCTATTTGGAGCATTTTTTTGTTTTGTTGTAGGCTGTAGCCTTGGGTTTGTAGTTGGGTTGCTATGGATCTAAATGAGATGTTGATGTTGTGTTGGGTTTGTAGGGTTTGTTGTATGTTGCGTAGGGATTTGGTGGTGTATGTGAGGGTTTTTTGGGGGTTGTCGTAGGTGTTGTTGGTTATTGTTTGTTCGATTATGGTTTGGAGGTTTTGGTGTTTTGTTTCTAGTTTTTTGCGTCCGGCGCCTTTTTTGCGTATTCGGTTGTTTTCTGTGTGGGTTAGGTTGGTGGTGTTTTGTTGTTGTTGTAGTTCTTTTTTTGCTTTTGTTAGAGTGTTTGGGGAGATTTTTGTTATTTGGTGGACGATTGTTGCTCCGCCGTATCTGTAGGTTTTTGCGAGTGTGGTTGCGTATTGTCTTTTTTGTTTTTCGTTTAGTTGGGGTTTCATGTTGTTCCATAGTGTGTGTATTTCTTCTTTTTTCATTTGATGTGTCGATTAAGTGTGTTGTGGCATTGCCTTATTATATTTTTCACATGTTATTTTTGCACAGTTCCTAAGGTGCCTGAGGTTTGGTTGGGTATAGTTGCAGATATTTGACTGGTGAGTTGCATAAAATAAGTAACAAGTCTTCTGGCGAAATAATTTTGGGAAATCACAGATGTGTCAATGGCCGCTTTTGTATCTGTGGTTGAATATGGTAATGCAGATATGGTTATAGCTAACTTAATAAATAACGATAAACTCAAAGCGAGAACTGGTTTCTCGCAACCATATGTGGATACGCCACCTAACTGGGGAATAGGAAAGGAAAGTAATTGATTGATCTTGTGGATAGGATTTACAAAAACCTCATATTTGAAGATCGTTATTTACTGGTAGTTGAAGGTGTGAAAAACACCCTTATAATAGCGTTAATTGCTTGCATATTGGGGTGTTTGATTGGGCTTTTGATTTGCTCTATGCGAACCTCAAAAAATAAAGGTTTAAGCATTACAGCAAGAGTTTACATACGCTTTTTTAGAAGCACACCTATCGTGTTATTACTGTTGCTAACATATTATGTGGTTTTTGCAAACAGCCGATTGAGTGCACTTGTTGTTGCAATTATCGCTTTTGGTTTTTATAATGGCGCGTATGTTGCTGAAATTTTCCGTTCAGGACTGAAAACAGTTAAAGACGAGCAAATTGAAGCAAGTTATGCTATGGGTTTTTCAAAACAACAAACTTTTCGATATGTAATATTGCCCCAAGCTGTGCGAGTGATATTTCCCGTATACAAAAGTGAATTTATCAATTTAATTAAACTGACAGCGATTGTCGGCTATATTGGTGTTCAGGATTTAACAAGATCAATAGATATTATACGTAGTCAAACCTTTGATGCTCTTTTCCCTCTTGTCTTTGCGCTTATCCTATATTTCATAATAATTGGAGCATTAACCTTTGGTCTAAATATAATTGAAAAGCGGATCAACCCAAGAAAAGCGTGATGATATGATAAAAATTGAAAACCTCAAAAAAGCATACAACGATAATTACGCCTTAAACGATGTTTCACTTGAAGTTGCAAAGGGCGAAGTTGTGACGATTATAGGCAAGTCGGGCGCAGGGAAAAGTACGCTTTTACGTTGTGTGAATAGGTTAGTTTCGCCAGATAGCGGCGCAGTCTATATAGACGGTGCTATGGTTGATGATAGCAATATAACAAAAATGCGCCAACGAATTGGAATGGTGTTCCAAAGCTATAATCTTTTTGAACATTTGACTGTTATGGAAAACTTGACAATAGCACCAATCAAGCTACTGGAACAAAGCAAAAGCGTTGCGGAATCGAGGGCAAAAGAATTACTAAAAACTGTTGGCCTTGAAGCTAAACTAAACGCTGTCCCCTCCGAGTTGAGCGGCGGCGAAAAACAAAGAGTGGCCATAGCAAGAACACTTGCTATGAACCCAGATGTACTTTTACTTGATGAACCCACTTCTGCTCTTGACCCAATTATGACAAATGAAGTTCTTCGGATAATTTACAAACTAACAAAAAACGGTATGACAATGCTTATCGTTACACACGAAATGAATTTTGCAAAAGCAATATCTAACAGAGTAATATATATGGAAAATGGCGAAATAGTAGAACAAGGCAACCCAAAGCAAATATTTGATAACCCACAAGACGAGCGTACAAAAAGATTTGTAGAATTTGAATTGAACTATTTTGCGGAAATCAAACGACAAACAGAGATACAATAACCCAGGGTGCAGATAATGAAACTGCTGATAGCATATCCAAAAAAAGCTACAACACATATTGACAAACTGCAATCAGAGACTTATTGAATAACAACCGTAACTTTTGAGTTTTACCCATATGTTATGAAATCTGAGCTCAATTTGGGGTTATTTTTGTGGTTTTTCTTTGTTGAACGACTTTAAGTATGGTCACTGAGAGCCGTTACATGTGGGTAAATATATGGGTAAACAATCAGAGCATTATATGGTTTACTTAATCAAAATAACCCTAAATCACAGAAAAAAACCTGATTATATGGGTAAATTTCAAGAGTTCAGGTAACAAGTTAGTATTTAATAATCCCTAACCCGGATAAACCGGAAAAGAATACTTCAGTTCCTCTGCACTTTAGTTTCATAAGAGCTTAAGTCAGGACCTTATTTACTAAATATTTTCTAAAATCTTTTTTCCACTGCTCTATAGCATCCTTGTTATTTTTTGCGGACTTAGGTTTAATAACAATATGAACTTTTTCACTCTCATACACTACACCAAAAAGCTGATCTTTACTTGTATTTAATTCTTGATACACATTTATACAGTCATTACCGAATATACCCAATATATCTGTATAATTCTTTCTTATCAAAGTATCAAAGTGGTCTCTTAACCATCTAATAGGCATCTTAGTAATAATTACCAAAGGACAATTAGGAAAGCGCTCGCGCAACTTGGCCATGAAGTTAATACTCTCGGCGATATCCTCAATAACCTTCGGGTCATCTAAAGGTATATTGTTGGCTATGGGTTCCGTGTTCGTTAAATCGCATGTACACAAACAGTAGTCTTCTACATCAAATTTTTTAATGTCAGTCTTTCCCTTTAATAGTTTTTTTGATGGTTTAACACCTTCGGGTAAACACGCAATAATATCCTTATAGTCACCTTTTTCGTTTTCAAAGATGAGGGCATTCTTGCCTAACATGTTATTTTGCATATTTTGTCTCCACATCGGTATTTAAACAAATCAGACACTTGCGATCTAAGGGACACCACTTTCCAGACCCTAAATTGGCTATATAATGGAATTTATGACTTTTACTGGAGTATGGGATACGTACACCTTCAATGGACTGTAAGGAAGCACTGTGTTTGCGAATACACTTAGAAAAAAGGTCCTCAGATATTAATATTTTATCCTTACACAATGGCGAGTTTTGGCTACCAATTTCAATTAGATCACGCCCAGAAATATTTTCTATTTTTTTAGCCATGCTGATGTTTTTGCCTATGCCCGTATAAAATAAAGGACTACAGCCCAATGTCGAAAAAATCGCTTCTCCAGCACTAGCACCCATACCGAGACTTATCTGTTCAGCCGTTTCATCGCCAAATAACTTTTTAGCTAACGGTAATAACTCTTCATCAAATCGTCGTTTAACTTGGAACATTGTACAGATAGCACGAAAACATGACTCATCTAATTCTTCTCGAATAACTTGATTGAATGTAATTAACATACCACCGCCGAAATGGCAGGAGATAATTCCGTAATGAATGCTACTCACGTGCTCAACGGTTTCAGAAAACTTACGAATAAATTTTAATGCAAGTTGTTCGTGTTGCTTGTCACCGTCAAATAAACTAGAAAGGCCTCGAATATCCATAAATATTGCTATACAAGGAGTGTGACCCAATGGCACATAATCATTCATTTGCGTCACAGTGTTATTTTCTACATCAGCGTTATCTTTATCCGTTGACGATGAAATATTGCTAACAGTCTCTGAATAAACTTTTCGTTTAATATTTTTAAATACAAGTGCGCCATACATCAACCCATAATCATCTAAAATGGATATATCAGAAGTATGACCATATTTATTTGGTGCCTTCGAAGGTTTTTCAGAAACATTTTCAAAAACAAGAAAACCTAACGATCCTACAGGGGTAGATATTAAAGAAAAGCCTGTCTTGTTTTTATTCATTTCATCCAAAAAAAATGAGTCGTTTTTAAAGTAGTGATACCTTACATTTTTATCAAGCTCAGATGGAATCGGAACAAGAATTTCGCATTTATTCAAATATCTAAATTGATTCTTTTTACGATTATAAAGTATAACATTAACGTTCGTACAGACATATTTTTTCTTTATGTGCGTCATCAATTCTTCTGCTTGTGCATTATAGAAAACATCATAAAATGCTTCGTATGATTCATGTATTTTACCTGGATCTCTGTGGGAATTTGGCATTGCATGCAACAACTCGCCCAATTGTATAGTAGACAATGCCGCTTTTTTTCTATAAAAAAGCGAGGCGGGGTTTGTCTCTGGGTTTGCGACGTCTTCGTCAACATTATGCCATATCCATATGTATGAGTCGGATGGTGAAGCGGAAATATCCATATCCGCTCCACTTAACACAGAATCACCATTTTTTCTACGACCATAGTTTTGTCTGTCCCAATCTTGAAGTTCATCAACTAATTTCAACAAAAAGGCAAAAGGTTGCGCTTTATTTCCTTCTGCAAAGATTTTAAAGTTTCCAATACTAATGCCCAAAGAACATAACTCACGAGAGTTCACATCTGCAATTTTTATGTTATGTAGCGCAATGGATTGTGCTGCAGTTATAATAATGCTTTTAGCGTTTGAAGCCATTATGTTCGCATTAACATTTTCAACACATGAACGGACATCACCTGCAATCAAATTAGCTGTTGCAACATTACGGGCATTGTTAACGAACCGAACAATTTTGGTAATCATACTTTCATAATAAAACCACAAGTTTAGTAAAAGCAATGAACTAAAAATACCATGATCTATGTGTTTCTTTCTGTTGGCAGTGGGGTGCTGTCTTATAACGTTATATACTGTCTGAACAGCGTTAGACTTAAACTTTGGCGTAGCTAATCCAGACGCTATCCCTGCGGGTCGTAAGTGTTCAAATAATTTTATATTCGCTTCTAAATCAGATAATGCCTTAAGAGGTACATACTTTGTATTGCTATTAACATGAAAGGTATTTAACACAGTTGGATCCAATTTGGGATTAATCCCAGAAATGTAATTCAAAGAATTTTGGAACTGCACATTTATCTCGTTATATACATCCGTTAACAAGTTCGCCGACGCATCTTCTGTCATTTCATCGTTTTCAAACAAATACCCAATGTCATGCCATAACGAAACTACAGTCCAAGTGTCAATAAAGTTATCTTTGTCAGCAAACAAGCTTTTGATTTTTTGATTATTTTCATAAATATAGAGACCTAACAAATAAACCTTAAAAGTATGAGTAGAATGATCGCGATAATTAGGGTGATAAACCTGATCAGTTTCTAATTTACCTAAAAGAAAGAGATTTGGAGGGATTCCAAACTTCAAATATTTACTACGCCAAATAATGTCACTTAGGTTAATTGAAGCATAAAAACACTCGGTCTCATTTGGTCCAAGAGCTTTTTTCAAGGCATCTTCGTTTCCATCTAGCCAGCCAATGTACTTGATTAAACACGATTTTTTAGCCCAGTCGAAAAGTGTTTTGTTTATACCTTTCAGTCCATGATCTTCCATTTTATGCCTCCATAAGCTCCATCAAACTAAAGTGTAACAAAACATTTCCTCTCCAGTCTTCTACTGGAAATGTTTTGTCAGATCTATTTTTTTGCCTCAACTGGTTAAAAGTTGTCATCAATAACAGTGACCGTCCCTGTGGTTCCATCAACTTCAATTAACATGCCTGAGCGAAGTACCTTGGTGGCATCGCCCAAAGCAGTCACACAAGGCTTTTTTTTCTCTCTCGACACGATTGCGGCATGGCAAAGCCTCCCTCCCTCGTCAGTAGCATAAGCAAGGGCTACATCAAGCGCTGCGCCGATTTCTTGGCGAGTCATACTGGTGACAATTATTTCATTTGAAGCAACCACAGGGCTTGCTTCGCTCAGCGAGAGTATCCGTACTCGCCCCCGTACCACACCCGGTGATGTTGGCATTCCGCGAAGAAGATCCCCGTTTTTGGCTATATCGTGCTTTTTCTTGCCGAAAATACCTGTTCCTGTTGGCTGGTAGAATTTGATAGTACCGTTTACCAATGCTCGGCAATACTGCTCAGTTCGTGCTTCAAGGATTTCTTTTTGAACATCGCCCTTGCCTGTAATAGCCTGCGTGATCTCATCACGCGTCATAAAGTATACCAGGTTAACGGGTATATCAAGCAATTCTGACAGGCATTTAAACATTGGCGTGGCATAATGATCTGCTATCGAAAGCGTATCGGTACGTTCACCTTTCCAAAATGCTAATTCGCGCACTAATTCACCCAACTGCACAATATGCTCAGGAAATTCGTCTAATGATTTTATTCCGTGTTTAATGGGTGCAGTAGGTTGCTTCATGAGTTTTGCCGCATCTTCGCCTGAAGGTGGAGTCCCTAAATTATACGGGGTATACACAATCCCAAACGTGTTCGCGTGGAACGATGCAGCCGCCATGATTGCTTCATCATCACCTATGTCAGAAAAACGAGATTTCAATGCTTCTATGTTTTGCTGTTCTAAAGCGAACCAGTTGGGTTCAGAAGTAACAACAAAGGTCGGTAATGCGTTATCCACTTCTTCTTGAAACCCTGCTTTACGGAGTTCATCGATGAGACTGTTCACAACGAAGTTTTCCACCCCAAAGAAAAGGTACATGGACATTGCATGACTTTCATAAGCATCAAAGTAAGTGTTTAAATCCTCCAATAAATCCTGACGGAGATGAGAACTACGCCAGCGAGTAGGAGACGAAACAATCTGAGCTGTGCGAACCAATCGTCTTATATTACGCGCAGTAGTTGTAATGTATTTCTGTGCAACTACATCCGGTCTTAACTCTGGACTGAGCAATCGGATGAACTCGCTGTTTATCAGATCGAAACACTTCTCCGCAGAATCGTATACTATGTAACTAAAAGCAAAGTCAATCCCATAATTCCTCCGAAATGAAGGTGCGGTACAACCGCGCAGACCTAAATCTATGTACAGCACAGATTGAGGGCACTTTAAACCAAGTTGAACCCCTTTTGGCGGAGCTGGATAAGTTGGTAATGTGGACACTTGAATCTCCTCTCTCTAAATTCAGCGTATGTAGTTAGCGCTTGTTGTTTTTAAACATTTACGCACAAAACAGTTTAAAAACGGTCTTATTCCAAAATAAGTCCCCTTTTTGAGCTATCTCATGATCTCATGACTCATTACGTCACCATATAAACTGCATATCAACTATACCCAACCCCACCTCAGACCACAACCAACTAACAAACACCATCCGGTAACTCAGCAATATTCAAATCAAGAGCACATGTAACCTATCATTATACCAACACACAACTGGTTTACGCCATTTAGCGAAGGGGTTGAGCCTACGAATATAGTGTGTAACCCTAACTTCCTAATCTTAAGTAATGGGTGTGTGTTTTAGGTTTGGTTTTCGGTTGTTTTTGTATTAGGGGCTTTTTTATGGTGTTTTTGGGATAAAGTTATATTACTTATGTTAAGTGATATGGGTGTAACTCTAAAGTGGCAAATAACGCGTTAATTGTAAAAATAGTTGAAAAACAAGACTATAGGCGAAACATATTACTTAATTTCAGGAAGTTAGAGGTTTAAAACGCGTTACGCAAGGCCTGTGGTACAACACAAAATCTTTGGAACCGACATATGAGAAGGACACTAAAATTTACAAAAACTTGCTGACTCTAACAACCACACAGAAACAACAAAACCTCAACCTCTACAACACAATAACACAAAAACTAACAGAAACCCAGACCAAACAAAAAAGACAAACACACCCAATTTAGTTAATAGTAGTTATCGGACGTGCTTGTAAAAGCCAAAGGACTCCATCGGCATCTATGGCCCATTCTATGTCTGCAGCAAAACCTAAATCACATTCAACTTTTTTTGCTAAATTTGCGATCTCTTTAATTTCTCCATCGGTCAACGAACAGCGTTTTGAATCTTCTGTCGGAGTATCTTTTGTGTGAACACCATTATCCACAAGCGAGACTTGTATAGATTTACGTCCTATAAAAATCGTGAATGTTCCATCAGCCAAGTAATCGATGGAATCAGGCGTTACGTCACCATGTACAACAGGCTCACCTAGGCCATAACTACTCTCTATAATCACCTTCGACTCACCGGTAATAGGATCTCTGCTGAAAGCTATACCAGCACGGGTAGCGTTCACCATTCGTTGGACAAGAACAGCAATTTGTTCAGGTGGAACAACTTCACTATGGTTTATTTGAAACACGGCAGTTGAACCGCTATCTTTCACTTCTGCAAAAGCATGCTCTAAATCAGCAACTGATCTAATGCCCAAACGCGTTTTAAACTGTCCCGCAAATGCTTCTTTGGCAGAATCTTCATTGACAGCCGAAGAACGCACTGCTACAAGCGGCGATAGCGCAACAATAATTTCCTGCGCTATTAGAGCAAACTCATTTTTTGTACACATTCTGGAAACAGCAAAACCAGTCGGTACATTGAACCCAAGTTGGGCGGCTTTTGCAAGATTTGCCGCTTTTGCTCCATACAGAGATATATCAATTACACTTGGCGACAACAAAGACTGCGCTTTTATCATATCCACCAATTATTCCTCATGATTACTTGATGTGTGTTCTACCAGAGGCAGGTTACACTTTTTGTTTAAGTATGTTTCCACTAGTGTTAAATAATTTATTCCTTCGTGTAGTCTAACGTAGTTATTAACCAGTTTTTTGAAAAATATCGGGCGTGGACAGTTTGTTATGAGCTATTCTACTTACAACCTAAATTTCCGAATCTTTTATACCTACAATAACTAATAGGTCTGAAAAAGCCGTTAAACAGCATATCGACTTAAAAGCACCATTTTGCACCTTTGACGTAGTTATAAATTTAGTACTACAATACAAATAGAATTCACGTTTTTAAGTCCTAATCTTCATTTAACGAGTTTTTTAGGCTTTTTATTAATTGTAGTGATAATTTTTCGGGAATTCAGGTTACAACCAACACTAATACCCACTACCCAGCAAATCATCTTGATGTTGGGAAACAAAAAGTGGGAAACAGAACAAAAACATCTACACCATAATAGGGGAAATGAGTGGGCTTAACTTGTGTGCAACACAATTTTCTATTAATATACATCGCAGACAGAATTTCATCACATCATAAATAGTTTTCAAAATATTTTTCATAAAATTAAGACTTTTTCAAGTAAAAAATGGGGTTTAGATAAGGCTACACAATCATGTTCCTTTCCTAACCACCATCATAAACGGCAAGTCAAAATACGACTGTGAAAACTCGACATACTCATACACAGGGTCTATAGCGAAATTAGCCGCAACTATATCAGCCTTGCCCGATTCTAACGCCGAAGGTCTGGATGCAGTTAACGTGTCAACAAATTTAATCGGGCGATTCATATAGCTTGCAATTCTGTAAGCCAACTCTACATCCAAGCCAACCGCGTCACCCTTTGCATTTAGAAAACACGAAGGCTCAAAGTCTACCGAAATGCAAACAAGAAGCGGTTTACCCTCTGTTGGCAAAGAAATGTCAGGCATTGTATAGTTAGGATTCTCAAAATTATACCAACGGCTTATCATATCATCAAGAGTACCATCTGATTTTAATTCATCAATACAAGCGTTTACTTGATTTAGTAATGCCGTATTCCCTTTTTTAACACCAATGCCCACTCCCGTGGTTTCAACTGGTTCTTCAATCCACGTTAATTCCGGAATGTTTTTTTTAACCATAAAAACCGTGGGATACGATACCATTGCACCATCAAGATGTCCTGCTTGCAGAGCGGCTATCGCGTCCATTTGGCTATTAAAAGTGGATCTAGTTGCATTTGGGAAATGCTCTTTTCCCATTCTTTCTGTAATCCCTGCAAGAACATACCCTATTCGTTTATCTTGCAACTCCTCAAGAGATGTGTATGTTATTTGTGACGTATCCGTATTAACACTCCATGCGAGAAACACTGCTGATAAAGCAATTACCAAGACAAAAACACCTATCTTTGATAAAGTTTTTAAACTAACCATCCTTTCAACCTATTTTCATGAATATTGTATCAATGGACGGTTATAAACTTAAAGGAAGAAATAGAAATATGCCATGCGGATACACCACAAGTTGATGAAAATCTGTTGTTTTTGCAGGTAGTGGAAATCATAGAGAAACGTAAAAAACGTACTATTGCTCACGTCAGTCAAGAAACTACTCTGATGTTTTGGGAAGTAGGACAATATGTTAATTCTGTTTTACTGGGGGGCGAACGTGCGCTATATGGCAGACAAATTGTGACGACATTGTCGACACAATTAAACAATGGAATGTTAATATACCAGAAACAAATGGAGGTTTTTTGATGGAACAATTAAGGAATTATATGTATATGGATAGGGCTGGATTAGATAGTTTATTATCTCAAATTACGTCAGAGATAGTGGAAGAAAATCATATTCAGACAACTAAAAGAAAATCTGGCACTGCAAAGGGGGAAATTGGATTTTCTAACTTAGTAAAAAAGTTGTTTAAGGCAGACATAAACATTTCCGGCGAATTGGAAACTGTGGATAGATTTAACAAAAAAATAACTCAACCATATGAATCAAAAATACAACAAATTGTAAAATATATTGAAAAGTATGAAATAATGTTAAGAGACAGTGAACAAGTTGTAAAAGATTATCGAGATGGAAAGCAAAACTTTATTTTTACGGGCATGCCTTTTGATACTGATTTTGATTACAGAAATTGGTATAAGGCAATTGCGTTAGCTGAGCAAATTGGATATATTCCTTTCTACAAAGAAATGGCGTATAATAAAACAAAGATAGTTATGAACATGAGTTTAAAAAAGATGGAGCATTGTGGAGGTATGACATCTCATCTTTCCATCTTATTTCACGAAACAAAAGGAATTAATATTTCATTAGGGGTATTCGGTCATATTTATAAACTAACGCCCGATATTTACCAAATAAAGCCCTATGCAGTTTGGAGAGTTTGACGCAAGAACCACAACTGGAAAACATATTTGCCACAAATAATCGAACGGTGCTATACAACGCCTATTTGACTACCTTAACTTGACCCACAACGCTACCTCTACTTTTTGATCTAAGACAGATGTTGTTGCAGGTGTTGTATTCGCAGTAAAAAATCATAATTAATAACATACACCTATTTTGTAGCAGTAATTATCCACTAAAACGACCAAAAAATACAGCACACCAAATACAAACACCAAAACCACTACCAACCAACCAACCCAACCCAACTCAACAATCAACTATTAGATAAACTCACGAAAAGCACACAAAACAAACAACTTACTCAAACCCAACCAAACAACCTTAAGCCCAGGCAAACCATCACTAGGAGCACCCACAAACCCACCCAAAGCAGCAACAAAACGTATAGCATCAGCCATAGAGTAGGGCCTATCTGGCGCAACCACAGTACGCTTAACCGCCCGATACAAAGTCTTCCACTCACCCTCAGAAAACACTAACTCACAAGACAAATCCGGATACAACCTAGAAAAATAAGTCAACATCATAATATGAACAGAAATAAGCGAGTATAGCAACACCATAATCTCCAAACGATCAACACTATGCTGCTGCAACTCTTCAATCCTACAACCACTCTTCAAAACAAAATGAAACCGCTCAATCTTCCAACGCTGCCGATAATAATCCACCACCACAAGTGCATCCTCACAACATTTTAACTCTAAATTGGTAGCTAACATCCACTCAATGGGCTCCACGTCATCAGGCGGATCCTCTTCTGCAACATTGACTAAATTT